>NZ_JAACGC010000001.1:0-152228 GCF_029237385.1 Aeromonas sp. 1HA1 | reverse complement strand
AGCAGAGCCGGTCTCCCATGCGCACGTTGCTGTATATCCCGTCAGCCCAAAAGTACACATACCGCTTCAGGCTCAGGTCCCGCTGGCTCCACTCCCGGTGCTCATCACCCCAGTGTTGTTTCAGGCGGCTGATGGTGTTGGCCGACAACCCCTTGGCCTGCTCACCGAGCAACGCGCCCAGCGCTTCCTGATAATCCCCTGTGGAGATCCCCCGCAGGTACAACCATGGCAGCAGCTCTTCTATGCTGCTGGAACGCTTGAGGTAGGGCGGTAGCAGCGAGCTGTTGAAGCAGATCCCTGAGCCACTTCTGTCGCGCACCTTGGGCACCTTGATCTCGACATCGCCGATCCCGGTTTGGATGGTGCGTTCAGGCAAAAAGCCGTTGCGCACCACAGCTTGGCGGCCATCGGGGAGCTTGAGCTGACCGTGGTGCTCGAGCAGAGCCTGAAGCTCAGCCTCCACAGCTTGCGCAATCAGGTCTCTGGCTCCTGCACGCAGCAGGTCCGTGAGCGGGTCGGTTGACTCGGCCTCTGGTTGTGGCAGGGCTCTGAGGGTAGAATTAGTCATGGCGTATCACCTCTGTTGATTGAGATTCTTCGCGGGAATCAATCAGCAGGATACGCCACCTCTTCTATCCCTCCGTACACCAGAAATGACCATAACTCCAATTCAGCGGATAAGAGTTAAAAAGTAGTTGAAAAAATATGCTTGAAAAGCATACAAAAAGCCGAGGCTGAGCTCGGCTTTTTTGGGTTAGCTGACTCGGCTGCCAGGCGTGGGATATGCCTTGCGCAGCGACTCTGGCGCCAATACTTCCAGGTTGCCGCTCATGTTGTTCAACCAGGTGCGAAATTCAGGGGTGTCCTGTACTTC
The DNA here is from genome assembly GCF_029237385.1 of Aeromonas sp. 1HA1. Taxonomy (NCBI): domain Bacteria; kingdom Pseudomonadati; phylum Pseudomonadota; class Gammaproteobacteria; order Aeromonadales; family Aeromonadaceae; genus Aeromonas; species Aeromonas sp. 1HA1. The sequence continues at coordinate 151,354 of NZ_JAACGC010000001.1, read as the reverse complement.
GGTCTCCACTACCACGCTGCGTTTATCGTAGCGGGTCATGCGCGGGTTGTGGCCCGGGATCTGTCCATCGACCAGCGTCGGGCAGTTGGCATCGATACGACCGACGAAGCGGATTGGGCCACTGACGTCCTGATAGCCCTGATCGCGGATCAGCTTCTGGACATTGAAGTCCTTCGGCTGGGTCGCGCTGAAGTTGGTCAGTTCCACACCCTTGATGTGATCGAACGGTATGCCGTACACCTTGGGATCCAGCTCGGACAGGGTACAGAGCAGTATGGGACCGTCGGCCTGATTCAGAATGCCGAGGGGATTGATGCGGTCATAGCAGAGCCATACGGTACGTTCCTTGATGACACGCTGGATCTCGGCACTGAATTTGCGACCACGCCAGAGGGCATCGCGGATCAGGGTGCTGCGACGGATCTCAGGATTGCCAGCAAACGGACGTGGTGACTGATGCACGCTTTCAAGCCAGCGTTCGGCCAGTTCACTCTGGCTGTCGCGGATCACCTGACTGGCCTTGTCGACCAGCGGGTTCAATTCGGTCAACACACTTGCCGGCAGCAGTTGGCTTGCCTGATCACTCCAGGTTTTCAGGGCCACCGCCAGCGATAGCGGCATTATGTTGGCGAAGTCGTTGAGGCCATGGCGCTCGAAGCACCAGCCGTGGGGTTTGCTGCGTTCATCCGAAGTGAGGTCGAACAACCCCATGCCGGACATCTCCTCCAGGTCCCGTTGCACGGTACGCAGACTGACGTGTATACCTTCCTCTTCCAGTTTTACCTGGAGTTGGCTGGCGGTCAGCTTGTAAGGGCGGTGCGGGATGCAACGCGCCAAGGTCAGTTGTCGTAACAGCTTCTTACTCATGGTGCATGCCTTCACTGGTTTAGCGTTGAGTGTATCCTAGCTATGACTTGCGACAGTCTATGTCGCAACTTTTGCTGCGACAACTGTCGCCATTTTCATACAAAATGCTGTAACTAGATGATATTAAAACCAATATGTGTTTTGGCGGGGATCAATCGAGGCTTTTAAATGATGCGAAAATCGCAAATTAAAGTGCTGTCTTGCGGTTTTTTTGGAGAGGAAAAAATAAAAATAGCAGGAAGAGGCAGTAGATGATGTGGAGGGGATCGGCCCCTCCACCAGATGAAGCTCTGTGATCAGGCCAGCCAGGACCAGGCTGACTTGGTGATGGCTGCACCCACCATGTAGCCGAAGACGGCCAGCGCGGCGGCACCGGCCACCAGCTTCTGGTTGCGGGCTGGTCGCTTGAGCGCCATGACGCCGAGACCTATGTAGACCACCAGTGCGATCAGCTTGGCCATCAGCCAGGGCTGCTGGCCCGGGCTCATCTGCAGCGTGACCGCCAACAGGAACCCGAACAGCAGCAAAAAGGTGTCGTTGACGTGGGGCGCTATCTTCAGCCAGCGCTGTTGCAGGCGCGGGCTGCTGTTGAGAGAGAGCATCCAGCGATAGACAAACAGCAGCAGGCTGACGATGGCTAGAGTCATATGCAGATGTTTGAGCATGGGGTAATAGGCAATCATATTGCTTCCTTGTCGTTATCGGGCAGTCCGCTGTTCCAGTTGTGAGCGTGAATACGCTCCTGTCCTTCCTGATCGTCTTGCAACAGATCGGAGAGGATATCCCGGTATTGCAGGCTCTTGTTGATATAGGTGTGTTCGTCGTCCAGATAGTTGACCTGCTCCCGCAGCAACCAGTTGTCGTGCTGTTTGAAGGTCTGTCCCGCCCGCCAGGCCTGGTTGGCCCTAAATCCCAGCTGGGTCAGGGCTTCCACCCCCAGATCCACGGCGGAACCCAGGGTTTCCCGATACACGCTGCCCACGCCTTGGCGCAGGATCTCGTGAGCGTGAGGTCTGTCTTGGGCTCGCGCCAGTATCTTAAGGTGCGGGAAATGTTTCTTCACCATTTCAATTACTTCGAGCGAGGTGGCTGGATCGTTGATGGAGAGCACCAGCAGTTTGGCCTTGTGGGCGCCGGCGGCATGCAACAGGTCGAGCCGGCTGGCATCGCCATAGAACACCTGGTAGCCGTACTTGCGCAGCATCTCTATCTGACTGGCATCCTGCTCGAGGATGGTGGTGCCGATGCCGTGGCCATGCAGCAGACGCCCCACTATCTGGCCGAAGCGGCCGAAGCCAGCGATGATAACGGGGTGTTCCACCAGCTCAGGCTGCTCGTGTTGCGGTGCATCGCTGTGGGTACGGTAATCGAACCAGGGCTGGATTACCCGATCGTTGAGGATCAGCAAGAGCGGCGTCAGCGCCATGGAGAGTGCCACGACTAACGTCAGTAGTGAAATGGTCTCGCCGGGTAGCACCCTGTTCTGGGCGGCAAACGAGAAGAGCACGAAGGCAAATTCCCCCCCTTGTGCCAGCGCCAGCGCGAAGGTCCAGCGTTGGCTCGGCGAGATGCGGATAATGAAGCCAAGCGCCATCAGCACCAGCCATTTCAGCACCATCAGCCCCACCACCAGCGTTGGAATAAGGAAAGGGTGTTCGGCAAACAGGCTGAAGTTGATACCGGCCCCTACCGACATGAAGAACAGACCGAGCAAGAGTCCTTTGAACGGCTCTATGTCTGCCTCCAGTTCGTGGCGATATTCGCTGTCGGCCAGTACCACCCCGGCAAGGAAGGAGCCCAGCGCCGGGGAGAGCCCCACCGACTCCATCAACACGGCGATGGCAATCACCAGCAGCAGGGCGGCGGCGACGAAGATCTCCCGCATGTGGGATTGGGCTATGGCCCGAAACACCGGCCGCATCAGGTAGTGGCCACCCAGCACTATGCCGGAGATGGCCGCCACCACCAGCAGGCCGTGTTGCCAGCCGGCCAGCTCCGAGCCGCCATTGCTGGCCACCGGCGCGATGGCGAGCAGTGGCAGGATCGCCAAGATGGGAATGACGGCGATATCCTGGAACAGCAGTACTGCAAAGGCAGAGCGGCCGCTCTCGCTCTGCATCAGCTTGCGCTCTTGCAGACTCTGCAGCACGATGGCAGTGGACGATAGCGCCAGGATGAGACCTATGGCCAGCCCCTGTTGCCAGGGCAGGCCGATGAGATGAGCCACCCCGGTCAGGGCCCCTGTGGTGAGCAGTACCTGCAGGCCACCGGTGCCGAGGATGGGCCCCTTCAGTTGCCACAGCAGGGCAGGGCGCAGCTCCAGCCCGACCAGAAACAGCATCAGCACCACGCCGAACTCGGCGAAGTGCATCACATCCTTTTGCTGTCCCACCAGCCCGAGCAGGAAGGGACCTATGATGATGCCCGCCAGCAGGTAGCCGAGTACGGACCCCAGCCCCCAGCGCTTGGCCAGCGGCACGGCGATCACCGCCGCCGAGAGGTAGATAAGCGCATCAAACATTAATCCGTGACCCATCAGCCAGCCCTCCGTTCGAATCTCTGGCCTGGCTCATAGGGTCGGCCAAATGACAAGCAGTGTTTCATGAGAGCACCTCCAGCAGATCCCGCAGATAGGGGCTGCCGCCGAGCTGGGCCGGGGTCAGTTGCTCGTCGCGCAGGGCACACAGCAGCTGGCGATAATCCTGGCCACAGCGACGCAGCGCCTTCGGATCCTTGATCTTGTGAAAGGAGTGCAGCACGAACGGTGGCAGCCAGCTCATGCCGCACAGCTGCGCCGTTTGCTGGAACGGCAGCAGGAAGTCGAGCAGCGGACGGCTGTTGTAGCCTTCGCTGCAATAGGAGTCGGGGGCCCCCCCCGTGGTGATGGCACTCAGCCACTGCTTGCCCTTGAGGGCGTGGGACTCGGGGCCGTAGGCGTAACCATACTCCAGCACCAGATCCATCCACTCCTTCATGATGGCGGGGCAGGAGTACCAGTAGAAGGGGTGCTGAAAGACGATGATGTCGTGTTCCGACAGCAGGGCCTGCTCCCGCTTCACATTGATGAACATGTCCGGGTAGTGCTGGTAGAGGTCGTGCACCGTGACCCCCTCCAGGTCGGAGACAGCTTGCAGCAGCTGCTTGTTGGCCCTGGAGCTCTGCAGGGCCGGGTGTGAAAAGATAACCAGAATGCGTTTCATGGGGTCATAACCTGAAGATGGGCCTAATACCGGTGAAAAGAAGATGAATTGAGCTGCGACGTTAGCAAGAAGCGCAATAGCCCGCCAGTTCCGGGATCAGATTGCGCAACGCCGGACGCGGGGATACGTGGGTGAATCGCGCCCCGCCAGACTACTTACATCCAACCATAGAGGGGAGGGCTTGACCCTCCCCCTGGGCCAGGGGTTACCATGGGGTTCCTCCGATCAATGAGTCATGTCATGGTTCTGACCCGTCGCCAACTTGCTCGCGCCCGCCGCTGGCTCCCTCTGTGGAGTCTGCTGATGGTGCTGATGTCGTTTGGCAGCCGGGCGGCGACCGATCTCTGTACTCTGACGCCCCATTGCAGCCAGAGCGAGCGCACCCTGGAGAAGGCCATGCCATGCGGCAGCTTCACCTCGGCGCTGGCCATGACGGTGCTCACCAGCGACAGCCTGACGGTGGCCGTGCTGGAACCGGATATGCCACAGTTTCTCTCCCCCTCCCTGTTCACGCCTGAGGTGCCGCTCGAGCGGCTGGATCGTCCTCCCCGTCATCCCGGTTGAGTCGAGTTCCCCTGTTTTTTGGGTATTTCTTCTTATCTGAGGTGAGTTATGTACAAGTCCCTGTTACTGGCCCTGCTGGCCGGTACTGTCAGCTTCTCCGCCCTGGCCGCGGAGCAGATGACCGTCTACAAGTCCCAGTATTGCGGCTGTTGCAAGACCTGGATCAAGCACATGGAAGAGAACGGCTTTGAGGTCAAGGTCGTCGAAACCGAGCAGCTCGATCCCATCAAGCAGCAGTACGGCATCACACCGCAGCTGGCGTCCTGCCACACGGGTGTGGTGAATGGCTATGTGGTGGAGGGGCATGTACCCGCCGCCGATGTGCAGAAGCTGCTCAAGGAAAAACCGGCGATCCGCGGCCTGACCATTCCGGGCATGCCCCAGAGTGCGCCAGGGATGGATATTCCGGGTCAGCCCTACCAGGTGCTGAGCATCAGTGATGAGGGCGCGACCAGGGTCTGGTCGAGCTACTCCGGCTGACGCAAACTGGCCGTGAGCAGGCACGACTCCATCATGTGAGGCACACCTGAGCGAACCTGTGTCGCTCATGGTCAGGTTTGAGGGCCGCTGTCGCGAGATAGCGGCCCTTTTAGCTGTTCTTGCGGGTTTTACGGGGTGATAACTTGCAACTGGGGGCGACAAGGGGCAGATTGATCCCCTATCCAAGGAGCCAAGGCTCAGGTCTGCTAACCCTTTTAAAGCGCAAAGGATGCGACATGTTTACCTTTTCCCGAGGGCTTCTGCTGCTGGCTTGCCTGGCCGCCGTTCCCTGTTCATATGCCAATGATGAGTCCGCCATGCCCACAAGCGATACCCTTATCCAGCCTCCCGTGGCCACCAAACACCCTCACACCATCAAGAAACACGGAGATACCCGGGTCGACAACTACTATTGGCTGCGCGATGACGAGCGCCAGAAACCCGAGGTGCTGGCCTACCTGGAGGCGGAGAACGCCTATACCGAGGCCATGCTCAAGCCAACCAGGCCGCTGCGAGACCAGCTCTACCAGGAGATGGTGGCTCGCATTCCCCAGCAGGATGAGTCAGTCCCCTATGTGAAGAATGGCTACCGTTATCAGACCCGCTATGAGCCGGGCAAGGAGTACGGCATCTATTCCCGCAGCAAGGTGGAAGGGTCGCAGGAGCCCGAGCTGATGCTCGACAGCAACCAGCGCGCAGAGGGGCACGAGTTCTACGCCCTTGGCGCCCTGGAGGTGAGCCGCAACAACCGCTGGCTGGCGGTGGCGGAAGATTTCCTCTCTCGCCGCCAGTACCAGATCCAGTTCCTCGATCTGGAGAGCGGCAAGTGGGCGGCCGAGTCGCTTCCGAACACCTCGGGCAACCTGGTGTGGGCCAACGACAGCAAGACGGTGTTCTATGTGCGCAAACACCCCAAGACCCTGTTGCCCTATCAGGTCTATCGCCACGAGCTTGGCTCGGATCCGGCGAAAGACACTCTGGTGTATGAGGAGAAGGATGACACCTTCTACGTCAGCCTCTACGCCACCACCTCGGAAGATTTCATCGTCATCGCCCTCTCCAGCACCTCCACGGGCGAGGCGCGCCTCATCGACGCCAACGTGCCGACCCAGGCTCCACGGCTCTTCCTGCCCCGCCAGGTGGATCACGAATACAGCCTGGATCACTACCGCGGTCGCTTTTATGTGCGATCCAACAAGGACGGCAAGAACTTCGGCCTGTACGAGACCAAGGAGAGCCCGGTCGAGCGCTGGAAGGCGGTGATTGCCCCCAATCCGGACGTGTTGCTGGAGAGCTATGCCCTGTTCAAGGAGTGGCTGGTGCTGGAGGAGCGCAATCAGGGGCTGACCCGGCTGCGCCAGATCAACTGGCAGAGCGGCGAGCAGAAAGAGATCGCCTTCGACGATCCCGCCTATGTCACCTGGCTCGCTTACAACCCGGAACCGGAGACCAGCCAGCTGCGCTACGGTTACTCCTCCATGACCACACCGTCGTCCACCTATGAGCTGGATATGGCCAGCGGCAAGCGTACCCTGCTCAAACAGCAAGCGGTGGCGGGCTTCAAGCCGGAGCTGTACGCCAGCGAGCGCCTCTGGGTGACCGCCCGCGATGGGGTGACCGTGCCGGTGTCGCTGGTCTATCGCACGGATCTGTTCAAGAAAGAGAGTGCCGGGTCGCAAAAAAATCCGTTACTGGTCTACGGCTATGGCTCGTACGGCGCCAGCATGGATCCCGATTTCAGCACGGCTCGCCTGAGCCTGCTGGACCGGGGCTTCGTCTATGCCATCGCCCACATTCGGGGCGGCGAGGAGCTGGGCCGCCACTGGTATGAAGACGGCAAACTGCTGAAAAAGCAGAATACCTTCAACGACTTCATCGACGTTACCGAGGCGCTGATGGCGCAGGGTTATGGCGCCAGGGATCAGGTCTACGCCATGGGCGGCAGCGCCGGCGGCCTGCTGATGGGGGCTGTCATCAATCAGGCGCCCCAGCTCTATCATGGCGTGGTGGCTCAGGTGCCTTTTGTCGACGTGGTCACTACCATGCTGGACGAATCTATTCCCCTCACCACCGGGGAGTACGACGAGTGGGGCAACCCGAACCAGAAGCGTTATTACGACTACATGAAGGCTTATAGCCCCTACGATCAGGTCAAGGCACAGGCCTACCCGAACATGCTGGTGACCACGGGGCTGCATGACTCCCAGGTACAGTATTGGGAGCCTGCCAAGTGGGTGGCCAAGCTGCGCGAGCTGAAGACGGATGATAACAAGTTGTTGCTGAATACCGACATGGATGCCGGTCACGGCGGCAAGTCCGGTCGCTTCAAGGCTTATGAGGATATCGCGCTGGAGTTTGCGTTTATCCTGGATCTGGCCAAGCCAAAAACATGAGTCAACAAGGTCGCAGCCCTTGCCAGTAAAGGGCTGCAAAAGAATCTTATCTCTATCCTCCCGCCTGCCAACCGGTAGCACATCCAATGAATCCCCGAGCAATAAATTAATGACCGGCTTCAAATTTCTCGTCATTCATATCCATCATTTTGTGTTTTTGTTTGATTTATGTTGGCTCCATGTGCTTAATCGAAGCCGCTATGACGCTTTGATTGATCCCCTCCGGGTCAATTATCTTCGGTTGGCATGACGCCGACTGTCTCACCACAGGATGCTGGTGGCTTTTTGGGGAACGCTCGCCGTTCACCCGATTCCTCATATCGAGGTCATGGATGACCACCGGTGCAGAACGGTGGTTTGTCCGGCATTCGCCCGTGGAACGGGCGAGCTGAATCAATCAAAAAGGATGAACAACATGAAAGGATTTTCCCTGGCGTGTGCCCTGTCGGCTGCCCTGGTCGGTGTTTCGTTTGGTGGTCCGCTGCAGGCGCAGGAGCGCTTCGTGACCATAGGCACTGGCGGTCAGACCGGTGTTTACTATGTCGCTGGCCAGTCTATCTGCCGCTTCCTCAATCGCGGCGTTGCCGATCACCAGATCAAGTGCAACGCCCCGGCCAGCGGTGGCGGTGTGGCCAACGTCAACGGTATCCGCAGCGGTGAGTTCAACTTCGGTATCATGCAGTCCGACCATCAGTACAAGGCGATGAAAGGCCTGCCCCCCTTCCAGGCTGAAGGGGCCATGGATGACATGCGTGCCGTCCTCTCCCTGCAGAGCGAAGTGTTCACCATACTGGCGCGCCGTGATGCCAACATCGCCGGCTTCGACGACATGAAGGGCAAGCGCGTCAACATCGGCAACCCGGGCTCCGGCCAGCGTGACACCATGGAAGAGATAATGGCGGTCAAAGGCTGGAAGAAGGGTGACTTCGGCCTGGTCTCCGAACTGAAACCGGCCGAGCAGGCCTCCGCCCTCGGCGACAACAACATCGACGCCATGAGCTACTTCGTCGGTCACCCGAACGGCGCCATCCAGGAAGCCTCCACCACGACCGATGCGGTACTGGTACCGGTGACCGGCGCGGATATCGACAAGCTGCTGGCCGAGAAGAGCTACTACAGCAAGGCTGAAATCCCCGGCGGCATCTACAAGGGCAGCGACCAGCCAACCCCGTCTATCGGCGGTAAGGCGGTGCTCTCCACCAGCGCCAAGACAGATCCGGAAGTGGTCTATCAGCTGGTCAAGTCTGTGTTCGGCAACCTGGATCGCTTCAAGCGCCTGCATCCGGCCTTCGCCGACCTGCAAGAGGCCGACATGATCAAGGTGGGACTCTCTGCACCGCTGCATGAAGGGGCTGCCCGCTACTACAAGGAGCGCGGCTGGCTCTGATTGACGGCCCAAGGGCCCAGGTCACTCTCTTCGACACCCGTCAGCCGCAGCCCAGTTGCGGGGGCGGGTGTCGCTCTTGTTGTACTCGTTGGCACAAGTTAACCCTATGCAAGATAAACAACTCTCTACCGAGGAACTGATCGCCCAGGATGTGGGCGCTCGTCTGCCGTTCGGCCTCATGGGCGGGCTCATCACCACACTGGCGCTGGCCTGGTCTCTATTCCAGCTCTGGATCGCCTCGCCGCTGCCCTTCATGTTGGGCTTTGGCGTACTCAATGACACCGAAACCCGTGCCATTCACCTCACCTTCGCCCTGCTGCTGGCCTATCTGGTGTTTCCGGCGTTTCGTTCATCGCCACGGGATCGGGTGCCGCTCGGCGACATAGCCTTGGGGCTCATCGCCGCCGGGGCGGCTTGCTACCTGTTTGTGATGTACCAGGCGCTGGCCCTGCGGCCGGGCAGCCTGACCACCGAAGATCTGATCACCGCTTGCATCGGTTTGCCGTTGCTACTGGAAGCGGCGCGCCGTGCTCTGGGGCCGGCGCTGGCGATCATCGCCCTGCTGTTTCTCGCGTATAGCCTGGCGGGGCCCTGGATGCCGGGCCTGCTGGCGCATCGAGGAGTGAGCTTTACCGCGCTGGCCAACCATCAGTGGATCACCACTGAAGGGGTGTTCGGGATTGCCCTCGGCGTCTCCACCAGCTTCGTGTTCCTGTTCGTGCTGTTTGGCGCCCTGCTGGAGCGGGCCGGCGCCGGTCACTATTTCATCCAGCTCGCCTTCAGCCTGCTTGGCCACCTGCGCGGCGGTCCAGCCAAGGCGGCAGTGGTGGCCTCTGGCCTGACCGGCCTCATCTCAGGCTCGTCGATTGCCAACGTGGTGACCACGGGCACCTTCACCATTCCCATGATGAAGAAGGTGGGCTTTAGCGCCGAGAAGGCTGGGGCAGTGGAAGTGGCCTCCTCGGTCAACGGCCAGATCATGCCCCCTGTGATGGGTGCGGCCGCCTTCCTGATGGTGGAGTACGTGGGCATTCCCTACGTCGAGATCATCAAGCATGCCTTCTTGCCGGCTACCATCTCCTATATCGCGCTGCTCTACATCGTCCATCTGGAGGCGCTCAAGCTCGGCATGCAGCCCATAGGTGGCCATCAGCCCAAGCCCTGGCTGCGCCGTCTGACCGGTTTTGCCTTCGGCGCCACCCTCATCAGCGGCCTGTCGATGGCGGTTTACTATGGTCTGGGCTGGCTCAAACCTGTGCTAGGTGACTTCGCCCTGCCGGGGATCAGCCTGCTGCTGGCGCTGGCCTATCTGGGACTGCTGAAGATCGCCGCCAGCAACGAACCGCTGGCGGCAGAGGATCCGGACAAACCGCTGACCGAGTTGCCCAACACCCGCGCCGTGCTGCTCTCCGGTCTGCACTTCCTGCTGCCCGTGGTGGTGCTGGTGTGGTGCCTGATGGTTGAACGGCTCTCGCCCGGGCTGTCGGCTTTCTGGGGAACCGTCATGCTGGTGATCATACTGCTGACCCAGCGGCCACTGCTCAACTGGTTGCGCAGTGATGGCCTGCACGATTACGGCTCAGTGCAGGACGGTCTGATCGATCTGCGCGAGGGGCTGGTGGCCGGTGCCCGCAACATGATCGGTATCGGCATTGCGACCGCCACTGCCGGCATCATAGTGGGCGCCGTTTCCCAGACCGGGGTGGGTTTGGTACTGGCCGATCTGGTGGAGATGCTCTCCATGGGCAATCTGCTGCTGATGCTGCTGCTCACCGCCCTGCTGAGCCTTATTCTCGGCATGGGGCTGCCCACCACCGCCAACTACATCGTTGTCTCCAGCCTGCTGGCGCCGGTGGTGGTGACGCTCGGGCAGCAGAACGGCCTGATAGTGCCGCTCATCGCGGTGCACCTGTTCGTCTTCTACTTCGGCATCATGGCGGATGTGACGCCGCCGGTGGGGCTGGCCTCGTTCGCGGCAGCCGCCGTCTCCAAGGGGGATCCCATCAAGACCGGGATCACGGCGTTCTACTACAGCCTGCGTACCGCCGCGCTGCCGTTCCTGTTCATCTTCAACACCGACCTGCTGCTGATCGATGTGGACTTTGCCCACGGGGTGCTGATCTTTATCGTGGCGACCATCGCCATGCTGATCTTCGCTGCTGCTACCCAGGGCTGGTTCCTGGTGAAGAGCCGCTGGTACGAGAGCATATTGCTGCTGCTGGTCGCCTTTACCCTGTTCCGCCCCGGTTTCTGGATGGACATGGTGCACGATCCCTATCGGGTTACCCCGCCCGCCGAGTTGGCAAAAACCATGGGTGAAGTGGAGGCGGAGAGCACGCTGAGGCTGCGCGTCCAGGGTGAAGATGCGGTCGGAAAACCGCGCAAGTTCACCCTGCTGGTCGCCGTACCGGATGGGGCGGATGGCGAGGAGCGGCTGGCCAATCTGGGGCTGAGCCTCTATGAACAGGATGGCAAGACGCTGATCGACAACATCGCCTTTGGCAGCCCGGCGGCCACCATGGGGCTGGAGTTCGATCAGGAGATCCTTACCGTCAAGGCGCCCACCGAGCGCTGGCGCAAGGAGCTGATGTGGTTGCCCGGTTTCTTGCTGTTTGCACTGATCGTCGGGCTGCAACGGCGACGGGCGGTGCGAGCCTAACAAGGGTCAATAAAAACGGCGCCATCGAGGCGCCGTTTTCATCTCCCCGGTCGGGGCTTATTCTTGTGGATCCTGCAACTGGTCCAGCGCCTGTTGCTCCTGCGGGCTGAGGCCAAGCTGTTCGCAGGCCTGCTCGAAGCTGATCCCCAGATGGCACATCATAATATCGATGGCGGGCAGATAGTTTTTCATTGCTTCTTCCATGGTGATCCTCCAGACCCGTTCCTTATGCCCCAGCAAGGGGGGCGAGGCAATTAGACTTTAGGTGTAGATGGCTGGTGTTCTGAGCACCCCTGCCACTGGGCGGGGGAATTTGCTACTCTGCTCCCGGTAAATAAGATGTTGCCGTATGAGTGCGAGCAACACGTGAGGAGCAGGGCATGTTATTGAGTTTCTTGATCATCGCATCGGGCTGGTGGCACATTCGTGCGGCCTACGGCTCAGACTCCCGTCAGTTCTACATCAGCAAGCCGCTGACCATGCTGCTCATCATTGCGCTGGCGTTTGGCTATCAGGGTTATGACCACGACGGCTCCCATGCCTGGATCCTGCTCGGCCTCTGCCTGTCGCTGGCCGGAGACGTGCTGCTGATGCTGCCAAGCGATCGGTTTATTCAGGGGCTGGCGGCATTTTTTGTCGTGCACCTCTGCTACATAGTCGGTTTCGCCCAGGGGCCGCTGGTGCTGAAGCTGATGGATGGCCTGCTGTTGCTGCTGGTGGCGGGCATGGTGTTCGGCCTGTTGTGGGGCAAACTCGGGGAGATGAAGATCCCCGTGCTCTGTTACATGCTGGTGATAATTGGCAAGGCCTGGGTGGCCGCCGGTGCCTGGCACGCCTCCTTGACTGCAGGCAGTGCCGCCGCCCTGGTGGGGGCCTTGATGTTCCTCTTCTCCGACAGCATGCTGGCGCTGGATCGCTTCCGCCGCCCTTTCCCCCATGCGACGGCTTGGGTGATGAGCAGCTACTTCGCCGCCCAGTTTTTGATCGCCGCCTCGCTGGCAGGGTGAAGAGGCGCCGGTGCCTTTTATCGCTCGCACCAGATCCCTGATCCTCGCCGGCGGGTGATGATCCGCGGCAAGGAAAATGGGCCTGTTTTCAGACCCTTGCTATGCCTCGAGCGGCTCGGCGTCGGCAGCCCTGGGTGCTGGCTGCTTGAGTAGCAGCATCAGGGCGCTGGCGATCAGCAGGAAGATGCCCATCACGTAAAACACCTGATTGTAGGCCATGATGGCCGCCTCGCGGCTGATGGTGTTCGCCAGCATGGCCTGGGCCTGCTGCTGTGCCAGCTCGGGACCCGAGCCTTGCTCCATCATGTTCTGGGCCAGCTGCAGCAGGTAGCTCTGCCCCTCTATGCTACTGGCGGCCAGCGTGCTGCTGATCTGGCTGACATGGACGCGGGTGTCGTTATCGATCAGGGTCGCAATGATGGCGATGCCGAACGCGCCGCCGAGGTTGCGCAGTACGTTGAGCAGGGTCGAGGCGGAGGGGATCTCGTCATGGGTTAGGCTGGCGGTCGCCACCAGAGAGAGCGGCACCATGATGAAGGGTTGACCCAACGCCCGCACTATCAGCGACTGGATCAGCTGGGGGCCGGCGTAGTCGGCACTCATGTTCATGTTCATGAAGCAGCTGATGGCAAACACCAGGAAGCCGAAACTCACCAGGTAGCGCGGGTCTATCTTGTGGGTCAGTTTGGGCACCAGCGGCAACACCAGCAGCTGTGGCAGCCCCATCCACATCAGTACTTCACCGATTTCCAGTGCGTTGTAGTTGTGGATCTGCGCCATGTAGAGCGGCAGCACATAGATGGAGCCCATCAGCGCCATGCCGAGCACCAGATAGGCGAAGCAGGCCAGCGCGAAGCGCGGATTGTGCAGTAGCCGCAGGTTGACCAGCGGATGGCGTCTAAGCAGCTGGCTGATGACGAAGAACACCAGGGCCACTACCGAGATGACGGTGAGCCGCACGATGAAGCTGGAACCGAACCAGTCCTCCCGGTTGCCCTCTTCCAGCACCACCTCCAGCAGGCCCAGCCCCATCGCCATGGTGACTATGCCGATGAGATCCACCCGCTTGATCACCTCCCAGTCCACCGGCTGCTTGTCCAGCCCGTGGGCCAGCATGGCCATCACCAGCAGTCCCGGTGGCACGTTCAGATAGAAGATGTAGTGCCACGACAGCTGCTCGGTCAGCCAGCCGCCCAGAGTTGGGCCTATGGCGGGGGCGAAGGTGGCACAGATGCCGAACAGCGCCATGCCGGTGGCCCGCTTGTGCAGTGGCAACAGGGTGACGATGAGTGAGAAGGCCATGGGAATGAGGGCGCCGCCGGTGAAGCCCTGCAATGCCCGGAAGACGATCATGCTGGTGAGGTTCCAGCTGAACGAGCAGAGCACGGAGGCGATGAGGAAAGCGCCGGTGGTCCACAGCAGATAGCGGCGCACGCTCAGGCCCCTGCTGAACCAGCCGCTCAGGGGGATGGCGATCATTTCCGCCACCAGATAGGAGGTGGAGATCCAGGAACTCTCGCTCAGGGTGGCGGAGAGGGCCCCCTGAATGTCCTTCAGGGAGGCGTTGGTGATCTGGATGTCGAGGATGGCCATGAAGGCGCCAATGAGCCCCCCCATGACAGCGATCCAGTTGCGACGTGGAATGGGTTCCATCAGTGGGCGGCGACCAGGGGCTCGGGATCCCGGGTGTCCACTATCACCTCGGTGGAGAGGCCCGGCAGCAGCTTGCCAGCCAGGGCGCCCGGCTCGGGGATGCGGATCTTGACCGGCACCCGCTGCACTATCTTGGTGAAGTTGCCGGTGGCGTTTTCCGGTGGCAGCAGGGCGAATCTGGCGCCGGTGGCGGGGGCCAGGCTGTCGATGATCCCCTCGACTGCTTGACCCGGATAAGCATCCAGGATCACCTTCACCTTCTGGCCCGGCTGCATGTGGAGCAGCTGAGTCTCCTTGAAGTTGGCCTCGACCCACACCTGTTGCAGCGGCACCAGGCTGGCCACCTGCATGCCGGATTGGACATAGAGCCCGGCCCGCAGGCTGCGTTTGCCGATAATGCCATCGGCCGGTGCCCGCAATTCGGTATAGGTCAGCGCCAGTTTGGCCTGCTCCAGCAGCGCCTCGCTCAGGGCCAGCCTGGCTTTGTTCTGCTTGGCTTCGGCATCCAGCACCAGCAGTCGTTCACGGGCTGCTTGCAGGGCTGCTTGGGCCTCCTGCTCCTGTGCCAGATTGACCTGCAGTCCAGCCCGTACCTCGTCCAGGCTGTCTTGCGAGCTGTAATGGCGCTGGTTGAGCTGGCTGATGCGCTGCACCTGTTGCTGGGCGCGCACCTGCTCGGCATTGGCAGAGCTGACTTTGGCCTCGGCCTGACGGATCAGGCTCAGCTGCTGGGTGCGGGTCGCGGCCAGATTCTCCGCTGTCGCCTGATTGAGGCGCAGGTCGGCTTCGGCCTCGGCCACCTTGGTCTTGTACTCCCGATCATCCAGCCTGGCGATCAGCTGACCGGTCTTCACCGCCTGGTTGTCGGTCACCAGCACCTCGCTGATGTAGCCCGGCAGCTTGGAGCCGATCCCGGTCACCTCGCTCTGCAGGTAGGCGTTGTCGGTACTCTCGAAATAGCGGCCATGCAGATACCAGTAACCGGCGAACAGCAGACCGAGCAGGGCCAGCACCATGGCGGCCAGCAGGGGGATCTTCTTGTGTTGACTCATTTTTGGGGGGATTCCTGAACTTAAGAGGCGCAGGCTAACACTGGCCAACTGTTTCGATTAGTATCCATTTATGAGATAGACAGTTTCACTGGTGCAACAATGGATTTGAACGCGGCATTGATTTTAGTGCGGATCGTCGACAAGGGCTCCTTCACCGCGGCCGCCCAGGATCTGGGTATGACCAAGGCGACCGTGAGTCGCCGCATCGCCGAGCTGGAACAACGCCTCGGTGTGCGGCTGCTCTACCGCTCTACCCGGCAGCTCACCCTGACCGAGGCCGGGGAGCAGTATTACCTGCGCTGCAGCAAGGCGGTGGATGAGCTGGCTCAGGCCGAGCTGATGGTGAGTGCCAGCCAGCAGGAGGTGACAGGTACCCTCAAGTTGGCGGTGCCTATCGAGACGGGACAGCTGGTGGTTGGTCGGTTGGTGGCTAAATTCTTGCAAGTCTATCCGGGCCTGCAGGTGGAGCTGGAGCTGACCAATCGCATCGTGGATCCTATCAACGAGGGGCTGGATGCGATCGTGCGCATCGGTGACATGAGCGACTCCAATCTGGCGGCGCGGCGGCTGTGGAGCACGGAGCGGCTGCTCTGTGCCAGCCCGGATTATCTGGCGCGCAGCTCAGCCATCACGCGGCCGGAAGATCTGCTTTTACACGAACGGGTGGCGGTGAGCAGCGGCTTTCTGGCCTCTCACTGGTGTTTCGAGCACGAGGGTAGGGAGGTGCTGGTTGACCCTCCCTCACGTTTTCGGGTTAATAATATAACCTGCGCCAGGGAGGCGGCGAAGGCGGGGTTGGGATTGGCCTCTCTACCTGCCATGCTCTGCCATGAGGAGCTGGTCAGCGGGGCGCTGGTGACCCTGCTGCCCGAGTGGCAGCAGCCCAAGGTACCGATTTATCTGCTGTTTCCGGAGCGGCGACTGATGCCGCGCAAGTTGCGGACCTTTATCGATTTCATGGTGGCGCAGGGGGCCGATTACGGCATCGACAACCTGCTGTGACCGGCGTGTTAGGGAAATAAGGGGGCTGGATCATGGGATCCAGGTTCTATCCCGAGGATGGAAGAGGGCATGGTGCCGGTTATATGCGGCATCGACAACCGGTTGCAGGGGGAAGGCATGGATCAATGGATCAATCTTTATCGGGCTTCCCATTCACTGGAGGCCCATGCCCTGAAGGGGGCGCTGGAAGTGGAAGGGGTGCTGGTACGGCTCAACGGGGAGGCGCTGTCCGGCGCCCTGGGCGAGTTGCCGGTAGACATGTTGCAGGTGACCCTGATGGTGAGGGCCGAGGACCGCAGCAAGGCTGGGCGGGTCATAGAGCGTTACCAGCAGCGTCAGGGCAATGGCTGGCTCTGCGGTCAATGCGGGGAGGAGAACGGCGCCAACTTCGAGGTCTGCTGGCGCTGTCATCACGATCCCCACGATCATTAATCGCTCACCCTGCCTCAGCGCAGGGTGAAGTCGATATCCTCCCCCGCGCTGGCGTCGTGATAGGTCGCCAGATCCAGCTCCTTCTCGCTGCGGGCGATCAGCACGGACACCAGAATATCGCCGGAGACGTTGACCGTGGTGCGTGCCATGTCGAGGATCCGGTCGATCCCGGCGATGAGTGCCACCCCTTCCAGCGGTAATCCCACTGCGGTCAGCGTCAGCGTCAGCAGCATCAATCCGGTGCCCGGTGTGCCCGCCGTGCCGATACTGGCCAGGGTGGCGATGCTGATGATGGTCAGGTAATCCACCATGTGCAGATCCACTCCGAAGGCCTGTGCCACGAACAGGGCGGTCACCCCCTGATAGAGGGCGGTGCCGTCCATGTTGATGGTGGCGCCTATGGGCAGCACCTTGGCGGTGATGGCGGGGGAGACACCGAGCCGACGCTCGGCGCAGGCCAGGCTGATGGGCAGGGTGCTGCTGCTGGAGCTACTGGTGAAGGCCACTGCCTGGGCATCAACGATGCTCTTGAAGTAGTGCAGCGGATTGAGCCGGGCCAGCAGGATCAACAGGCCGCTGTAAACGCCAAGCACATGGAGCAGGCAGCCGAGATAGACGGCGCCGATCACCTTGAGCAGCGGCATCAGCAGGCTTGCCCCGTATTTGCCTGTCATCCAGGCCATCAGGGCGCAGACGCCGTAGGGGGCCAGCGCCATCACCATCTGGGTCAGTTTGAACATCCCTTCCGCCAGCGAGGTGAAGAAGAGGATGGCGGGACGGCCGCGCCGGCCGGTGGCGTTGAGGGCGAGGGCGAGGGCCACCGCGAACACGATCACCTGCAGTATCTTGCCATCCACCATGGCTTGCAGCGGGTTGCGCGGTACCAGATGGCTCAGCACGCTGGCCAGGGTCGGCTGTTCCAGCATACCGACGCGCTCATAGGGCCCCATATTGGCGCCCATGCCGGGTTCCAGCAGCCAGCCCATCATCAGGCCGATGCAGATAGCGATGGCGGTGGAAAAGAGATAGAGGCCTATGGCCTTGCTGCCGATCCGATCCAGACTCTTGCCCTTGAGCAATGAGGTGAGGCCAGCGATGACCGAGCAGAAGATGAGGGGCACCATCAGCATCTGTATGGTGTTGACGAACAGGACGCCAATGGGCTTGAGCTGCAACGCCTGTTCACTGAAACCGAGTCCCAGCCCGATCCCTGTCAGCATACCGATCAGGGTCTTCAACCAGAGGGGACGGCGGGTCCAGATCCGCCAGGGTTTGAAAGCCAATCCATGGAGCAGCATGACGCCAATGTCCTTATAGTCGGTCTGAGATGGCAAAAAGGGGCGTTAGTGTAGCCATCCCCTTGTCAGGTTGCCACATTATCGACAAAGCACTCCTCACAGCCAGCCCGACCTGAGGGAAATTGGCAATTTATTGGCTTATATCAAGGTCGCCAGTGGCGGGGCGGGATTTAATTGACATTAAATATGTTCATTAATGAGGTTTGCAATGACTCAATCGGTACACGGTCACGAGGTGATGGAGATGATGCTGGCGCAGGGTGGCCAATTTACCCGGACCAGCCTCAGGGAGGCGATCGATGCGCGCTTTGGCACCGACGCCCGTTTCCATACCTGCAGTGCCAGCGAGATGGATGCAGAGGCGCTGATCGCCTTCCTGGCCCGGCGCGGCAAGTTCATCGAATCAGGGCAGGGTTTTCAGACCCACGCCGGCAAGATCTGCCACCACGGGTGATCCCCCCGCGGCGAACGGCCTGTGGCGCTCGCTGAATCCCGCCGCCTTTGTTATATTTTGCCCTCTTCCCCCTCCTTGTTGAAGGCTTAGCCTGGGCGTTGTATGGATACTTTCTCCGCAGCCGTCATGTTGTTTTTGATCATGGATCCGCTGGGCAACCTGCCGGTCTTCCTGTCGATCCTGCGTCATCTTGATCCCAAGCGGCGGCGCAAGGTGATGATGCGGGAGCTCTTGTTCTCTCTCGCCATCATGATGGCCTTCCTGCTCGCTGGTCAGCAGATCCTGGATTTCCTCAATCTGCGCCAGGAGGCGGTCAGCATAGCGGGCGGCATCATATTGTTCCTCATCGCCATCAAGATGATCTTCCCGAGTGAAGGCGGGGTGACCGGGCTGGCGGCGGGCGAAGAGCCCTTCCTGGTGCCCATGGCCATCCCCATGATCGCCGGCCCTTCCATTCTTGCCTCCCTGTTGTTGCTGGCCAACCAGGAGCCGACCCGGATGGTGGACTGGTCGCTGGCCCTGCTGATGGCTTGGGGAGCCAGCGCCGTGATCCTGATGTTCTACGAGGTATTCAACAAGCTGCTGGGTGAGCGGGGACTCAAAGCGGTGGAGCGGCTGATGGGCATGCTGCTGGTGATGATCTCGGTGCAGATGCTGCTGGACGGCGTGCACCACTATCTGGCGGTGACCGGCCAGGGCTGAAGTGTCAGGGCTGCTTTTCAGCCCCGGTTCCCCGCTTGCTCATGCCGAGGAGGAAGCGCGTCCCATGATCAGGGTTGTTCTATGGTGGAGGGTTCCAGTTTGCTCATGATGAGGGCGAGCAAGGTTTCCCGCAGCCAGCGGTGGCCCGGATCCTCCTCGTGGCGCTGATGCCAGATCAGCAGGTGGGAGATGCTGTCGAGCGCTATGGGCAGCGGCAGCGGCACCAGCGGATAGACCTGGGTAGCGTGACGGGCATAGAGCCTTGAAAGGGTCACTATCATGTCCGAGTGCATGCCCATACGCAGCGCCGCCTCGAACGACGGCACGGTCGCCTCGATCCGGCGGTAGAGATCCATCCCTGCCAGCTTGTGATCCAGCATCCAGCGGTCCCGCCCCTCGCAATAGGTCTGCACATGGGGATAGGCCAGGTAACGGGCGAGATCCCACTCGGGCTCGTGCAGGGCCGGGTGATCGTGTTGCACCAGACAGGTGAGGTCATCGATGGCAAGCAACCGCTGGCAGATGGCGTTGGGCAGGGTGTCGAGCCGGAAATCCGAGCTGATGCAGTTCTCCCGCACCGTGAAGGCGATGTCCACCTGGCCCTGACTCATCTCTGTCAGACTGTTCTCGGTCCACTCCTCGTAGCGCAGCCGTATGCCCGGTGCCTGCCGTTTTAGCTCGCTCAGGTAGAGCGGGGCGAACAGGGTGAAGGCGCTGTCCATGCTGGCGATGACGAACTCCCGCTCGGTATTGGCCGGATCGAAATCTGGCGGCTGGATCAGGTTGTCCAGCGACAGCAATATGGGTTGCAGTTGCTGCTGCAGCGTCAGGGCGCGGGCGGTGGGCTCCAGCCCATAGGCGGAGCGCATGAACAGGGGGTCATCGAAGGTTTCCCGCAGGCGGCCAAGGGCCTTGCTGACGGCAGACTGGCTCAGATGCAGGCGGCGGGCCGCCCGGCTGCCATTCCGCTCTTCCAGCAAAACTTGCAGGATAATCAATAAATTGAGGTCGATACGCCCCAGCTGTTCCAGCAACATGATATGAATCTCCTTCAATTCTTAGATGAATTTATACCATTTGTTTTCATATCTTGGCGAATCTATGCTTCGGTTGTCTCTCGCCTTCAATGGCGGCTGGTACAGGATGTAGTGGTTGAGGGGACAAGTAGCATCAAGTGATACGGCGACCCTGGGTCGCCGTATTTTTTTGCGTGATTTATTTGCAAACTTGCACCTGCCTTGATTTTGCCCAACAATCCTTGCGCCTTCTTTTGATACAAACAATCGGTATCTATCAGTCAGGAGTATCCCAGTGGGACTCGGTGGAATTCATATCTGGCATTTGTTGATCCTGCTTGTGGTTGTGGTCGTGGTGTTTGGCAGCAAACGCCTGGCCGGCGCCGGTGAGGATCTGGGCACCGCCATCAGGGATTTTCGTAAAGCCTTGCGTGACGATGAAGTACAGCCGAAATAAGTAGGAGTTGAATGATGTCCGTAGAAGATAAAGTGCAGGAAACCTGTGATAGCTGTGGCTGTTTCGCCGAGATCGGCACCATCATAGGTGAAGGTGACGATGTCATGGATCTGGTGATCGAGGCGGCGGTAGAAGCCGATGCCCGTGCCAAGCTGGCCGCTTATGAGGCACTGGCCAAACAGGTGACTGCCGAAGCCAGCATCAGCAGCGAGCTGAGCCAGGGCGCCAACGGTGTGATCCTGAAAGCCCGCCTGCAGTTCACCTGCACCGCCGAAAAATTGATTTTCGAGATGCGTGCCCGCTCTATCTGAGCCCTGTGATGACACGGCGGGTTCGCCTGCCGTGTTGACCCTTCTGCTGTAGGTCTGCGTTCTATAGTAAGTTATCCCACAGACGGTTTTGCCCGACGCGAGTCGGCCAACAGAAGGCGACCACATAATGAGGCTGCGATGGATCTGGGGCCTGCTGGCCCTCTGGTGTCTTCCTCTGCTGGCGGCGGATCTCAAGCCACAGCGCCTGCCCCAACCCGGGGACCTCGAACATATACTGCAAAAGAAAGAACTCAGGGCCCTGGTGGTCTATGAGCGGGGATTCTTTTTCCTCGACAAGGGGACCCAGCACGGCATCCTGGTCAATCAGCTGCAGGGGTTCGAGCGCTGGCTGAACCAGACCTATCTTGCCAAGGAGAAGATCAAACTCAAGATCATCTACATACCTGTGCGCCAGGACAAGCTGCTGGATTACCTCAGCGAGGGGCGCGGCGATTTGGTGGCGGCCAACATGACGGTGACACCGACCCGGCGCGAGCAGGTGACCTTCTCCGACCCGGTGATCGCCCCCATCGAAGAGTGGGTGGTGAGCCAGTATTCCCTGCCGACTTTCAACCGCATCACCCAGCTCTCCGGCAGGCGCATCTGGGTGCGCGCCAGCTCCAGCTATTATGAGAGCCTGCGCCAGCTCAACTGGCTGTTTCGCGAACTGGGGCTGCCGCCCATCTACATAGAGACGGTGCCCGAATACCTGCAGGACGGGGATCTGCTGGAGATGGTGGCGGCTGGCATCATACAGCTCACGGTAACCGACAGTTTCAAGGGGCGCATCTGGCTCGGCATGATCAGTGGCCTGAGAGCTCACAAGCTGATCCCGCTGCGGGACAAGGGCCGCAGTGCCTGGGCGCTGCGCAACAATAGCCCCAAGCTGCTCAAGGCGGTGAACGGTTATCTGGCCGATGCGGGCAAGCGTACCCTCTATAGCGACATGACCCTGCGCGGTTTGCTGGCCCGCAGTGATCAGATGAGCAATATTTTGGCGCCGGATCCTCTGGGGCGGCTGGCGACTATCCGCAAGGTGCTGGAGCAGCAGGCCGACAAGTACGGGTTGGACTGGCTGATGCTGGCGGCGCTGGCTTACAAGGAGTCGGGCCTCAATGCCGGCGTGCGCTCAGAGCGAGGGGCTGTGGGGATCATGCAGCTGTTGCCGAGTACAGGGGGAGAGGTGGGCATTCGTGGAGCCAGGCTCGCCAGCCTGGAGGGCAATGTGGAGGCGGCCTGCCGCTACATGCGACTGATCCTGGATACCTACTTCAACGATCCCGGGCTGGATGTGCTCAACCGCCATCTGTTTGCGCTGGCGGCCTATAATGCCGGTCCGAATCGGGTGCAGGCGATCAGGGCCAAGGCGGAGGCCGCCGGGCTGGATCCGAATGTCTGGTTTGGCAACGTGGAGCAGCTGGTGGCCAACGAGGTCGGCCAGGGGCCCATCAACTACGTCAGTACCATCTACAAGTACTACGTGGCCTATCGCTTCAGCCTGCCGCAGCTGGAGGGCAAGGCAGCCGCCATCGAGGCGGTGGCCCAGCCCTGATGTTCTCTCGCCCGTCTAGACAGGCTGAGTGGGCGGCACAAAGGGCTGATCCCTGTGCTGCAGATACCAGGGGGCCAGCTGGCTGGTTGGCGAGGGATCCGGCTGACTGGCTTGCGGTCGATGGCTGATGGCGGGGCGATCCGTGAGTTCCATGGTAAATTCCTTTATCCACGTTCCAATGAGGTCTATAGCCAGCGTTATGCCATTTCCCCATGACAGGCAGATGACGCCATGATCCCCGGCGAATTTGCACTGATTGATCAACCCGAGCTTGCGCTCAAGGTGCGCTGCCAGCTGATCCGCAGCGCCCGCAGCCGGATCCAGGCCCAATACTACAGCTGGGAGGAAGACAGCAGCGGCAAGCTGCTGTTGTCGGAGCTGCTGCACGCGGCCCGGCGCGGGGTGCGGGTACAACTGCTCATCGACGACCTCTATGCTGGCGATAACCGTTTCCTGGAGATGGTGGCCCATCAGCCCGGCATAGAAGTGCGGCTGTTCAACCCCTTTTGGCTGCGGGGCTGGCGTCCGTTGACCCTGTTTCTGGAGGGTATGTTCAGCTTTCGCCGCATCAATCACCGCATGCACAACAAGTTGCTGCTGGTGGATGGCAACCAGGCGGTGATCGGCGGTCGCAACATAGGTGACCGCTACTTCGGGCTGGGCGGTACGCCCCAATTCGTCGATCTGGATCTCGCCTGCCGTGGTTTGCTTTGCCAGCAGGCCGAACAGGGCTTCGATCAATTCTGGCGCAGCCGCTGGAGTCACCCGATCCGCCGCTTGCTGCGTCGTTCCTTGGTGCGGGCCGAAGTGGCGGCGGTGAACGACTTTCTGCTTACCCTGACCGATCCGCAGGTGGCGGCCATCTATGACCTGCCCGCCAGCCTGTTTGACGCCGAGCCTGCCTCCCTGAACTGGCATCCGGGACAGGCCGAGGTATGGTTCGACCGGCCAGGCAAGGGGCTGGTGTCGCGGCCGACCACGGCGCCCCTGCTCTGGCGCAAGCTGGCCGACAACCTGGGGAGTCTGAAGTTGGTGAGCCCTTACCTGATCCTGACCCGGGGGCTACGCCGCCGGCTGAGGCAGCAGCGCCGGGCGGGGGTGAGCATAGAGATTCTTACCAACTCCTTGGCCAGCACGGACGTGCCCTTGGTGTATGGCGTCTACCGGCGTCATCGCCCCTGGCTGATACGGCAGGGGATAGCGCTGTCCGAGTTGGAGGGGGAGGGCCTTAGCCTGCACGCCAAGCTGATCCTGATCGGGGAAGGGGAGGCGCTGCTAGGCAGCTTCAATCTGGATCCCCGCTCCCTGATGCTCAACACAGAGCTGATGTTGCACCTGGAGTGCCCCGCGCTCTGCGCCGAGTTGCAGCTGTGGCTGGCGGGGTGGCAGCAGCGGTCGTCCCATTCCGTTGTCGCACCACAGTCGACCTTGCGCCGATTGCTGGCCAGGGTGAGCGACTGGCTGCCGCTGCAGCGTTGGTTGTGAGCGGGTCATTTCTTGTGCGAGATCTCGCAAAGCCTTGTACGCCTTCGAGGATAACGTTTGCCATCCAAAGGCGATGAATGTTTTTATCGTATTGTTTTTCATCAGTTTGTTCAGGTGCAGGAATCCTGAGATCGTCCAGTTACTTGCATACGCCAATGAATAAAACGGTTTTTTATTTTATTTAACTGCGTAATATTTCAGTTGCAAGGATAAACACGGTGGCTTGTCTGCCGTGTGGAAGAGGGTCGTGAAGAGTACTGGCCGATTGGATTACTCCAGCAGGCACCTGCTTCAGATGGGTAGCGGAAACTCAGGAAACAGGACAGGCACCCGACAGGACCGGATTCCAATATGGAACATGCTATTTGCGAGGGGGTGACATGGAAATGTCACCCCATTTTTTATGGCCCGCTGGCTGAGTCGCTCCCGGAAAAAGACCGCCGGTTGGCGGTTTTTGCTCTGTTCAGCCCGACGGCTCATGATCAGGCGATACCTGCCAGCAGTCGGCTCCAGTTGCGCTTGCTGGCAACGAAGCCATCGTGCAGATTGCGATACTCCAGCTGCAGCTTCAACTTGTCATAGCGGGCCAGCGCTTTGCGCTTGCGCTGTTCCAGCAGGCGCTTGCGGCTGGCGTAGTAGTGCTGTAACTGCTGGCTCAGCTTGTCGTACTCCTCCTGCAACAGTGCCTGCCATAGCTCCCGGTCATCGCGTTTGCGCAACTTGGCCTGCGCCCGTTTGAGCTGCATCTCCAGTCTGGCTTGTTCGATCAGTTCTTCCGGACAGGATCTCAGATCCCGGGTCAGCCCGCACCAGGAGGCGCTGCGGATCAGCCACTTGGTGGGATCGAACTGCCACCAGTGGATGCCGTTGCGATAGTCGTTCTCGAACAGGTGGTGGAAGTTATGATAGCCCTCGCCAAAGGTGAAGAAGGCCAGGATGCCGTTGTCCCGCGCCGTATTGCGGTCGGTAAACGGCTGGCTGCCCCAGATGTGGGCCAGGGAGTTGATGAAGAAGGTGGTGTGGTGGGTCATCACCATGCGCAGCACCCCGGCCAACAGCAGCATGCCGAGCAGATCGCCGTGGACAAGTCCCAGCAGCAGCGGGATCCCCAGGTTGGTGGCCAGGGTCAGTGCCAGATAGTGTTTGTGCTGGAAAACGACGACGGGGTTGTTCTGCAGATCCCGCACGTTGCTGTAATCGTTGTAGATATCGCGCTGGTACTCACGCAGCATCCAGCCGATGTGGGAGTACCAGAAGCCGCGACCTGCGCTGTAGGGATCCTTCAGGTTGTCATCCACGTGGCGATGGTGACGACGGTGATCGGAAGACCAGTGCTGGGCCGAGTTTTGCAAGGCGAGGGCACCGCCGATGGCGAGGATCCACTGCAGGATCGGGTGGGCCTTGTAGGCCTTGTGCGACCAGAGGCGGTGATAGCCAGCCGTGATGGAGATACCGCTGTAACAGAACAGCAGCAGGAAGCAGCTCCACTGCCAGAGGTCATAGCCATGGGTCATGCCGTACCAGGGCACGGCGATCAGTGCGGTCAACCCGGAGAGGGCAAACAGCAGGGTATTGGTCATGATGATCGGTGGGCGTTCCATCTCACTCGGTTCCTTTCAGCGAACAGCTGTGCGCCATTCTCCACGCAGCCAGAATGCGGGTCAATGGTAAAAAAGTAGGAGACAAACCTGATCCCGACTCGGCCTTCGGGTTATCATCTGGCCTCGATAACCTGAAGGTGACTGTTTTCGTGGGTATTCGCGCGCAACAAAAAGAAAAAACCCGGCGTACGCTGATCGATGCTGCGTTCAGTCAACTGTGCGCCAATCGCAGCTTTTCCAACCTCAGCCTGCGGGAAGTAGCGCGGGAGGCGGGTATAGCACCGACCTCGTTCTATCGCCATTTTCGCGACATGGAGGAGCTGGGGCTGACCCTGGTGGATGAAGGTGGCCTGACCCTGCGCCAGTTGATGCGTCAGGCGCGTCAGCGCATCGCCGGCGGCGGCAGCGTCATCAGCACCTCGGTACAGACCTTCATGGAGTTCGTCGAGAACAATCCGAACATCTTCCGGCTGCTGCTGCGTGAGCGTTCCGGTACCTCGGCGGCATTTCGGCAGGCGGTGGCGCGGGAGATACAGCACTTCATCGCCGAGCTGACCGATTATCTCGAAGCCACCACGGGGGCGCCGAGGGAAGAGGCCTACATCCAGGCCGAAGCCATGGTGACCATCGTCTTCAGCGCCGGTGCAGATGCCCTCGACATGACCTGCGAAGAGTGCCGGGCCTTGTCTGATCGCACCATACGCCAGCTGCGCATGATCGCCATGGGTGCCGAGGTTCAGAACCAGAAGCGCCGCCAACCCCTTTCTTAAACCAAGGATGGACACTTCCATGCATGATCAGAATCCGATCCCGAAGAAACCCCTGCTGCTGGCCCTGCTCATTGGCATCTGTTGGGATGCTTCCCTGTCGGTGCTGACCGAGTCGGTGCTCCCCTTCTCCTTCTTCCCCATGATTGCCCTGGTGTTGGCTGCCTATCAGCTCTACCAGCACTATCGTCACGTGTCGCTGGAGGGCAATACACCGCTCTGCATGCTGCTCTGCCTTTTCATCGGCGGCTTCGGCCACTCGGCGCTGGTCAAGGTGCAGTACCCCGAGCTTGGCAGCAACTTCTTCGCGCTCATCATGATGTTGCTGCTGCTGGCTGTGCTGTCGATCAAGCTGGGTATCAGTGTGGGGAAAAAAGAGAAGGAGTGACGGGCACTCCTTCCTGACAGACAGAGGTGCTGTCTTATTCGGCGTTGTTTATCTCTGTGCCATGCTGTTTGGCTTCTATGATGGCTTTGAGTCTGGCGCGAATATCCACCATGCCAAAGACGCCGAATACCAGTATCAGTATGACTTCAAGTTTTGTGACCACGAAATAGGGCTTGCAGGCAGACTTCACCATGCTGGCTTGCACTAGGTGGACCAGGGCGATGAGCAGGCCGCAGATCGGCAAAAGATCATTCAGCTTGCCAGGTAGCGGAGCCACCAGACTGACCAGCACGCCTAACCAGAAGAACAGGGTCAGCCCCATCGCCAACAGAGTAAATACCCGCTTCATCGTTTACCTCCCGTAGATAGAGTTGATAGCAGACCTGACCGGCCTGCTTGTCCTTGAGCCGTTGCCCAAATTGACGGGGAGGGGCACAGCGCCGATTTCCCCCCGCCCACCCGGTATTTAAACCGCAGCGTCATTCCTGGTGTCCCGTAGATAGAGTTGATAGCAGACCTGGCCGGCCTGCTTGTCCTTGAGCAGTTGCCAGCTGGCGGGCAGTGCCAGATCCGCCATCTCCTTCTCCCGCTCCAGATAGATGAGGGCATCCTTTGCCAGCCAGCCGCGCTGCTCCAGTAGCTCGCACACTTGGGGCAGCAGCTCGCGCCGAAACGGCGGATCGAGAAACACCAGATCGAACGGCGTGGCCGGACCTTGCAGCCAGCTGACGGCATCGGACTGGATCACCTGCCCCTGGCTGCTGCCGAGGGCAGCCAGATTCTTTTTGATCTGGTCGGCGGCGCTCTTGTCCATTTCGATCAGGGTCACCTGCTCGGCATAGCGCGACAGCGCCTCCAGCCCCAGACCGCCGCTGCCGGCGAACAGATCCAGACAGCGAGTGCCACGGATATGGGGGGCCAGCCAGTTGAAGATGGTCTCTTTGACGCGATCCGTGGTGGGTCTTAACCCTTCCACATCCTTGACCGGCAATTTGCGGCCTCGCCACTGGCCGCTGATGATTCTGACAAAGCCTGATTTTCCCTGTGGGGCTGGGTTCTTGCTCGTGCTGTTATGGCTGGATTTCACTCTGGGCATCGCGTTTCGTCGTCAGAAAATAAAGTGGTAGTATAAGGCGGTTCATTTTTATGCCGACCCGCCAAGGGACGGCTATCTTAGCAGTCAGCCTTTGATGTGAGTATTTTTAGATGGCAAAAGGTTTGTTTTCCTGGCTGGGTTTCGGCCGCAAGAAAGAAGAGGCTGAGGCTGTCCAACCACAGACACCCCAAGCCACCCCCATTCCCGTTGAGCCTGAGATCGTAGCTCACTCCGCTCCCGTTTCCCATACTACGCCGGTAGTGCCCCCCGAATTGCCCGTCAGCGCACAGAATGATCTCCTGCCTGCTGGCGCTGCGCACCATGATGATTGCTGTACCCCTACCGAACTGGACGCGGGTCCGCTGGTGGTGGAAGAGTGTGCCTCCGAGCTGGAGCCCGTCATCGTCAATGAACTGCTGATCGAGCAGGAGAGTGCCGAGGCAGAGGCTGCCGAAGTCGCCCGCATCGCCGCCGAGGCACAAGCTGCCGAAGCTGCCCGCATTGCCGCCGAGGCAGAGGCTGCCGAAGTCGCCCGCATCGCTGCCGAGGCACAAGCTGCCGAAGTCGCCCGCATCGCTGCCGAGGCACAAGCTGCTGAAGCCGCCTGTGTTGCCGCCGAGGCGCAGGCTGCTGAAGTCGCTCGTGTCGCCGCCGAGGCAGAGGCTGCTGAAGCCGCTCGTATCGCCGCCGAGGCACAAGTTGCCGAAGCTGCTCGTATCGCCGCCGAGGCAGAGGCTGCCGAAGTCGCCCGTGTCGCCGCCGAGGCGCAGGCTGCCGAAGCCGCCCGTGTCGCCGCCGAGGCACAAGCTGCTGAAGCTGCCCGCATTGCCGCTGAGGCGCAGGCTGCCGAAGCCGCCCGTGTCGCCGCCGAAGCGCAGGCTGCCGAAGAGGCTCGTCTCGCCAAAGAGGCCCAGAGAGCGGAAGATCTTCGCCTGGTCGCTGAGATGGAGGCTGAAGCCGCCGCATTGGCTGCCCTGCCGCTGGCCGCCAAGGTGGATGATGATACCCAGGACAAGCCGCAGCGGGAGGGCTTCTTTGCCCGCCTTAAACGCAGTCTGGTGCGCACCAAGGAGAACATTGGCTCCGGTTTCTTCGGTCTGTTCCGTGGCAAGAAGATCGACGATGAGCTGTTTGAAGAGCTGGAGACCCAGCTGCTGACTGCCGATCTGGGCGTCGATACCACACGCCGCATCATAGATGGCCTGGTGCAGCATGCGGATCGCAAACAGCTCAAGGATGCCGAGGCGCTCTACGGCCTGCTCAAGCAGGACATGGGCGCTATGCTGGCTCAGGTTGAGCAGCCGCTGGTGATCGATACCAGCAAGAAGCCTTACGTGATCCTGATGGTCGGCGTGAACGGCGTCGGCAAGACCACCACCATCGGCAAGCTGGCCAAGCAGTTCCAGGCCGAAGGCAAGAGCGTCATGCTGGCTGCCGGCGATACCTTCCGTGCCGCTGCGGTTGAGCAGCTGCAGGTATGGGGTCAGCGCAACAACATCCCCGTGATCGCCCAGCATACCGGTGCCGACTCCGCCTCCGTCATTTATGACGCCATCGAGGCCGCCCGCTCACGCGGGGCCGACGTGCTGATCGCCGATACCGCTGGTCGCCTGCAAAACAAGAGCAATCTGATGGAAGAGCTCAAGAAGGTGGTGCGGGTGATGAAGAAGCTGGATGAAGAGGCACCCCACCAGGTCATGCTGACCCTGGATGCGGGCACGGGCCAGAACGCCCTCAGCCAGGCCAAGCTGTTCAGCGAGGCGGTGGGGCTGGATGGCATAGTCCTCACCAAGCTGGACGGGACCGCCAAGGGCGGCGTTATCTTCGCGGTGGCCGACAAGTTCCAGATCCCGATCCGCTATATCGGGGTGGGCGAGGGGATCGATGATCTGCGCCCCTTCGTCGCCAACGACTTTATCGAGGCACTGTTCAGTCGCGATGAGTAAGCTCAGGCGTGATGGTAAGCGCCACATGCTCCGACTCAGGTCGGGGCTTGTCAATGTCAGGGATCCGTTATGATTCGTTTCGATAAGGTCAGCAAGGTATACAGCGGCGGCCATCAGGCGTTGCAGAAGGTCAGCTTTCACCTGCGCAAGGGGGAGATGGCCTTCCTGACCGGGCACTCGGGGGCGGGCAAGAGCACTCTCCTCAAACTGATCAGCGTGATGGAGCGACCGACCGATGGTCGCGTCTTCTTTCATGGCGACGACGTCAGTCATATCAAGCGGGGAGAGATCCCCTATGTGCGCCGCCAGATCGGCATGATATTTCAGGATCACCGGCTGCTGATGGACAGAACCGTATTCGACAACGTGGCGCTGCCGTTGGTGATCGATGGCTACAGCCATGCCGATATCAACAAACGGGTGGCCGCGGCGCTGGACAAGGTGGGGTTGCTCGGCAAGGAGCGTTACCAGCCGCGCATGCTCTCCGGTGGTGAACAACAGCGGGTCGGCATCGCTCGTGCCATCGTCAACAAGCCACCGCTGCTGCTGGCGGATGAACCGACCGGCAACCTGGATCCCCAGCTCTCCATGGATATCATGCGGCTGTTCGAGGAGTTCAATCGCTTCGGTGTTTCCGTGCTGATTGCCACCCACGATCTGGGGCTGATCGCTCGCATGCGCTATCGCACGCTGACCCTCAAGGCGGGACGCATGTATTCGGCAGGGGAGGAGCGCTGATGGCTATCGTTCGTCATAAACAACCGCCGCTGCGCCGGTTCATGATGTACTGGGTTGACCACGCCCGTCAGGCCTTCTCCAGTCTGGGCGAGCTGTGGCGCAATCCGCTGGCCTCCCTGATGACGCTGGCAGTGCTTGGCGTCAGCCTGGCGCTGCCCTCCTGCTTCCATGTGCTGCTGAAAAACGCCGAGGTGGTGGAAGGGAGTTGGCAGACCAGCTCCCAGATCTCCCTCTATCTTCGCAAGGATCTGCCCGAGCAGAGCATTCTCGACATGCAGCAGCGGATCCTGCTCTATCCCGAGGTGGAATCCGTCACCTACATGAGCCGGGATGAGTCGCTCAAGGAGTTTCGCGAGATCTCCGGTTTCGGCGACGCGCTTGACTACCTCGACAGCAACCCGCTGCCGCCTGTGCTGAGCGTTATTCCCGATCCCCGCTGGCAGAATCCGGAAGGGGCTGCCGAGCTACTCAACAAGCTGAACAACGAGGATGGCGTCGAGCAGGGCAAGCTGGATCTGCAGTGGCTGACCCGCTTGCAGGGGATCATGAACCTGCTGCGCCACACCATCACAGGTATCGCTGTGCTGCTGCTCTCCGCCGTGCTGCTGATCGTCGGTAATACCCTGCGCCTGAACATCCTTAACCAGCGATCCGAGATCGAAGTTCTCAAGCTGGTGGGGGCGACCGATGCCTTCATTCATCGTCCCTTCCTTTATACCGGCATCTGGTTCGGGGTCATCGGCGGCATGTTGGCCTGGTGGCTGACCGAGGTGATGGTGATCTGGAGCGAGGGGGTGGTAAAGGAGCTGGCCGGGCTCTACAACAGCCATTTCCGGCTAGTCGGCATGGGTGCGGTGGATGGGATTAATCTGATTCTGCTTGGGGCTCTACTGGGGTTGATCGCTTCCTGGTTCTCGGTCCATCGCCACATTCGCGACATAGAACCATCCTGATTAATTTATCAGCATTTTAAAGCGCTGGATTTTGAGATACGGATCAAGTAAAAGAGTGGCCGTTTCTGGCATGGACAGCGTTCTGAGGGTAATCTGAACGAAACCGATCTTCTGGATCTTCTCTGGATCCTGCGAACCTTCTGATTTATAAGCAGTCTACAAGTGCTGAAGAACTTATACGGGTGTGGCCCTCTGCCTTGCTCGTCTGACTTGGCAAGCATGTGAAGGTTGCGAGCTCCGCAACAATGGACTTAGCATGCTACTTTTCGGGGGTCCTTGATTGTGACCCCCTTTTTTTGACTGTTCATTCATGATTCATCCTGCCGGCCTAAGATAAACTCGGTTCAGACATGCCCACTATGTTTGATACAGGCCGCAGAATGGCGTCCGGTCAGTAGACAGTCCCTCTCAGGGTGTTAGACTGATTCGATTGAAAAGAAAGAGGTAGAACATGGGAACTTCATTGCAACGCACTATGGCTCTGATTCCGCAAGGTAGTCTGGAAGGCTATACCCAGGCAGTTAACTCGATTCCTGTGCTGACCGCAGAGGAAGAGCGTGAGCTGGCTGAGCGTTTGCAGCAGGGTGGTGATCTCGAGGCTGCCCGTCAGCTGGTCATGTCGCACCTGCGTTTTGTCGTTCACGTCGCCAAGAGTTATGCCGGTTACGGTCTGCCCCAGGCTGATCTGGTTCAGGAAGGCAACATAGGCCTGATGAAGGCCGTCAAGCGCTTCGACCCGACCGTCGGGGTACGGCTTGTCTCCTTCGCCGTGCACTGGATCAAGGCCGAGATCCACGAATATGTCCTGCGCAACTGGCGCATGGTCAAGGTGGCGACCACCAAAGCTCAGCGCAAACTCTTCTTCAACCTGCGCAAATCCAAGAAGCGTCTGGGCTGGTTCAGCCATGACGAAGTGCAGGCCGTCGCCGCCGAGTTGGGCGTTTCCCCGACCGATGTGACCGAGATGGAAGCACGTATGAGCAACTACGATCAGGCGTTCGATCTGGTCGGTGATGATGAAGACGAAGGCGGCTTTGCCCCGGTTCATTATCTGGAAGACAAATCGTCTGATCTGGCGGCCACCATAGAGAATGACAACTGGGATGACCATGCGACCCGTCGCCTGAGCTCGGCCCTCGCCACTCTGGATGAGCGCAGTCAGCACATCATCCGCGCCCGCTGGCTCGATGATGACAGCAAGACCACCCTGCAGGAGCTGGCCGACACCTATGGTGTCTCTGCCGAACGGGTGCGTCAGCTTGAGAAAAATGCACTCAAGAAGCTGAAAGACGCCATGGAGGCCTGATGCCTCCCCCATAAAAACAGGGCCTGATGGCCCTGTTTTTGTTTCGCGAGTATCTGGTCGGCCTTGCCTTGGTTACCCTTGTCTATGTTATGTTGCCGCCACAGCCACAGTAGGGAGAGCAGATAGTGAAACTGTTGAACGACCTGTTTACCAACAACCGCGAGTGGGCGGAACGGATCAAGGCCGAAGACCCGAATTTCTTCGCTACCCTCTCCGCCCAGCAGGCCCCTGAATACCTCTGGATCGGTTGCTCCGACAGCCGGGTTCCCGCCAACCAGCTGATGGGCTTGCTGCCGGGGGATGTTTTCGTCCACCGCAACGTCGCCAATCTGGTGGTGCACACCGACTTCAACTGCCTCTCGGTGCTGCAATACGCGGTCGAGGTGCTCAAGGTGAAACACATCATCATCTGCGGTCACTATGGTTGTGGCGGCGTCAAGGCGGCGATGCAGAATCAGGAGCTGGGGCTCATCGACAACTGGTTGCGCAATATCAAGGATGTCTATTTCAAGTATGGTGAACAGCTGGATGCCATCGAAGATGAGCACGAGCGTTTCGATTACCTGTGCGAGCTGAACGTGGCCGAGCAGGTAGCCAACGTCTGCCACACCACCATCATCCAGAATGCCTGGCGCAAGGGGCAGGAGCTGGCGGTGCACGGCTGGATCTATGGCATCAAGGATGGTCTGTTGCACGATCTGGATCTCTGCATCAGCGGGCCGGAGCAGATCCCCGATGTTTACCGCGCCTGGCCGGACATGCGTCCGCCCCACCGCCGTCGCTGAGGAACCTGCCGTTGGCACCAGCCCTTTATCTCCAGATCAAGCAGCACATCCTGGACGGGATCCGCGAACGCCGCTATCAGGCGGGGGACCGGATCCCGACCGAGGCCGCGCTGTGCGAGCAGTTCACCGTGAGCCGGATGACGGTCAACAAGGCGCTGCGCGAGCTGGTGGCCGAGGGTTGGCTGGTGCGTACCGCCGGCTCTGGCAGCTTTGTGGCGGACAGGCGCACCGAGTCGCCCTTGCTGGCCATTCGCAACATAGCCGACGAGATCGCCGAGCGCGGCAGCCAGTACAGCGCCAGGGTGATCCGGCTGCAACGCCAGGCCGCCGACGAGAAGGTGGCGGTCCAGCTCGGGCTGAGAGTCGGTGCTGCCATCTTCCATAGCCTTATCGTCCATCAGGCCGATGGGGAGCCGCTGCAACTGGAGGAGCGCTTTGTCGATGCCGAGCGTCTGCCCGGTTATGGCGAGCAGGATTTCACTCAACAGACCCCGAATCGCTACCTGATGGACGTCTGTCCTCTCTCCGAGATGGAGCATGTGGTAGAGGCCGTGTTACCGAGCGCCGGTGAAGCCCGTCTGCTGCAGGTGCGGGTCGATACCCCCTGCCTGTTGCTGCACCGCCGTACCTGGTCGGAAGGTTATCTGGTCTCCTATGCCCGCCTGCTCTCGCCGGGTTCTCGCTACAAGCTGAGCTCCAAGACCAGTCTCAATTGATTGTATATACATATCTTTTTAACGGAGCCCACCTCATGGTGGGCTTTTTTGTGCTTAACGTCTAATTACAGCGCTGTTATCAAGATGTGAATTTGATCCTTTCTTTCCTGACAAAGATCGGATATAAATTAATGTATATACATTTAGAGGTCGGTATGAACAAGGAACTGTTGAACTGCGAGCGGGTCTGGCTCAACGTGACACCCGCCACCCTGCGCCCCGATCTGGCGGACTACGGTCTGCTGGAACCCCACGCCCTCGGCGTTCATGAAGGCAAGATCCACGCCCTGGTGCCC
Source organism: Aeromonas sp. 1HA1 (assembly GCF_029237385.1). Lineage (NCBI taxonomy): Bacteria > Pseudomonadati > Pseudomonadota > Gammaproteobacteria > Aeromonadales > Aeromonadaceae > Aeromonas > Aeromonas sp. 1HA1. Next base: position 116,791 of record NZ_JAACGC010000001.1, on the reverse strand, counting down.
ATGCAGGATCTCAAAGGCCCTTATCCCGCCCACTGGCAGGACATGAAGGGCAAGTTGGTGACGCCCGGCCTCATCGACTGTCACACCCATCTCATCTTCGCCGGCAGCCGGGCCGAAGAGTTTGAGCTGCGCCAGAAAGGGGTGCCCTATGCCGAGATCGCCCGTAAGGGCGGCGGCATTCTCAGTACGGTGCGGGCCACCCGTGCCGCCAGCGAGGAGCAGCTGTTCACGTTGGCGGCAGCCAGGATCAGGTCGCTGATCCGGGAAGGGGTCACCACAGTGGAGATCAAGTCCGGCTACGGCCTCACTCTGGATGATGAGCTCAAGATGTTGCGGGTTGCCCGCCTACTGGGGGAGGCGCTGCCCATTCGGGTCAAGACCACACTGCTGGCTGCCCATGCGGTGCCGCCTGAATATCGTGACGATCCCGACTCCTGGGTCGAGACCATCTGCCAGGAGATCATCCCGGCGGCGGCCGAGGCAGGCTTGGCCGATGCGGTGGACGTCTTCTGCGAGCACATCGGCTTCTCGCTGGCCCAGACCGAGCAGGTTTATCTGGCCGCGGATCAATACGGTCTGGCGGTGAAGGGCCACATGGAGCAGCTCTCCAATCTGGGGGGCAGTGCGCTGGCCGCCAACTTTGGCGCCCTGTCGGTGGATCATCTGGAGCATCTGGATCAGGAAGGGATCCAGGCGCTGGCCCACCGCGGCGTGGTCGCCACCCTGCTGCCCACCGCATTTTATTTCCTGAAAGAGACCAAATTGCCCCCTGTTGCAGCCCTGCGCAAGGCCCATGTGCCCATGGCGGTCTCCTCCGACATCAACCCAGGCACTGCCCCCATTGTGTCGCTGCGCATGGCCATGAACATGGCCTGTACCCTGTTCGGTCTGACCCCGGTCGAGGCCATGGTCGGGGTGACCCGCAACGCCGCCCGCGCGCTTGGCGAGCAGGAGCGTTTGGGGCAGTTGAGAGTCGGTATGTTGGCGGATTTCCTGGTCTGGAACTGCGCGCACCCGGCTGAACTCAGTTACCTCATTGGCGTCGATCAGCTGGTGAGCCGTATCGTCAACGGCGAGGAGACGCTGCATGGATAAGTTCAGCCTGCCACATATGTCGGTCTGGCAGGGGCGTCAGGATCCGGAAGATGGCGAGCTTGCCCTGCGTTGGCACGACAAGGTGCAACCCTGGCAAGCCACCGGGGCGGGTGGTGATGATGCCGCCCCCGGCGTCGCTCTGGTGGGCTTTGCCTGCGACGAGGGGGTGCGCCGCAACAAGGGGCGCGCGGGGGCAGCCGGCGCACCGCTGGCGATCCGCAAGCTGCTGGCCAACAGTGCCTGGCATCTGAGCAAACCTGTCTATGATACCGGCGATGTGGGCTGCGACGACGGCGATCTCGATGCCGCTCATGCCCGTCTGGCCGAGCGGGTGGCAAGCCTGCTGGATGAAGGCCACTTCCCGCTGGTGCTGGGGGGCGGCCATGAGGTGGCGTTCGGCAGCTGGAGCGGCCTTAACCGTCATCTGTCTGGCCAGGGCCGGGTTGGCATCATCAACTTCGATGCCCACTTCGATCTGCGCATGAAGCGAGATCAGGCCAGCTCAGGTACCCCCTTCTTCCAGATCGCCGAGCAGTGCGCTGCCCAAGGCACGCCGTTTCACTACGCCTGTCTCGGGGTGGCCGAGACCGCCAATACCCAGGCCCTGTTTGCCCGGGCTGATGAGCTGAGGGCTTGGTATGCGCTGGATGAGGCCATGACCCTGGCCGAATTGCCCGAGCTTCTGAACGGGCTGGATGGCTTTATCGCCCGCTGCGATCACCTCTATCTGACCATCGATCTCGACGTCTTGCCCGGCGCAGTGATGCCGGGGGTGAGCGCCCCCGCCGCTCGCGGCGTCGAGCTGGCGGTCATCGAACCCCTGATCGCCCATATCCGGGCCAGCGGCAAGCTGCGGCTCGCCGATTTGGCCGAGTACAACCCGAACCTGGATCAGGATAACCGCAGCGCCCGCGTGGCCGCCCGGCTGGTCCATCAGTTAACCAAGTAGCTGCCTGCCGAAGGCAGGTCGCCATGCTGCTGCATTGATAAAACAAGGAGTGTGTATGTCTGAGCAACACCTGGATCCCCGTCAGGATCCGAGCCGTGTCATCCGTGCCTCCCGTGGTACCACGCTGACCGCCAAGAGCTGGCTCACCGAGGCGCCGCTGCGGATGCTGATGAACAACCTGGATCCGGAAGTCGCCGAGCATCCCCAATCCCTGGTGGTGTATGGCGGTATCGGCCGCGCCGCCCGCAACTGGGCCTGCTACGACAAGATTGTCGAGGTGCTGACCCGGCTCGAGGAAGACGAGACCCTGCTGGTGCAATCGGGCAAGCCGGTCGGCGTGTTCCAGACCCACAAGGATGCGCCTCGGGTGCTGATCGCCAACTCCAACCTGGTGCCACACTGGGCCAACTGGGAGCACTTCAACGAGCTGGATAAGAAAGGCCTCATGATGTATGGCCAGATGACGGCGGGCTCCTGGATCTACATAGGTACCCAGGGCATCGTGCAGGGTACCTACGAGACGTTCTTCGCAGTGGCGAACCAGCATTTCAACGGCGAGCCTGCGGGCCGCTGGATCCTGACCGGTGGTCTGGGTGGCATGGGCGGCGCCCAGCCGCTGGCCGCCACCATGGCCGGTTTCTCGATGATCGCCGTCGAGTGCGACGAGACTCGCATCGATTTTCGCCTCAAGACCCGCTACGTGGACAAGAAGGCCCACAGCCTGGATGAGGCGCTGGCCATGGTCGAGGAGGCCAAACGCGACGGCACTGCCGTCTCGGTCGGCCTGCTCGGCAACGCCGCCGATGTCTTTGCCGAGCTGGTGGCCCGTGGCATCACCCCGGATGTGGTCACCGACCAGACCTCCGCTCACGATCCGATCCACGGCTACCTGCCTCAGGGCTGGAGCGTCGCTCAGTGGCGCGAGTTGCAAAAATCCGCGCCCCAGGAGGTTAACCAGGCGGCCCGCCACTCCATGGCGCGCCAGGTGGAAGCCATGCTGACCCTGCAATCCCGTGGCGCTGCCACGCTTGATTACGGCAACAACATTCGCCAGATGGCGCTGGAGGAGGGGGTCAAGAATGCGTTCGACTTCCCCGGCTTCGTGCCAGCCTACATTCGCCCGCTGTTCTGCGAGGGGATTGGCCCCTTCCGCTGGGTGGCGCTCTCCGGCGATCCGGAAGACATCTACAAGACGGATCAGAAGGTCAAAGAGTTGATCCCGGACGATCCCCACCTGCACAACTGGCTCGACATGGCCCGCGAGCGCATCGCCTTCCAGGGCCTGCCAGCACGGATCTGCTGGGTCGGGGTCAAGGATCGGGTGCGTCTGGGCCTGGCGTTTAACGAGATGGTGAAAAATGGCGAGCTGAAGGCGCCCGTGGTCATTGGCCGCGACCACCTGGACTCCGGCTCGGTGGCGAGCCCGAACCGTGAAACCGAAGCCATGATGGATGGCTCAGACGCCGTTTCCGACTGGCCGCTGCTCAACGCCCTGCTCAATACCGCCGGTGGTGCGACCTGGGTTTCCCTGCACCACGGTGGTGGTGTGGGTATGGGCTTCTCCCAGCACTCGGGCGTGGTGATCGTCTGTGATGGCACAGAGGACGCCGCCAGGCGTGTTGGCCGCGTGCTGCGCAACGATCCGGCTACCGGTGTGATGCGCCATGCGGATGCGGGTTACGAGATTGCGATTAACTGTGCCCATGAGGCGAAACTGGATCTGCCGATGCTGACCGCAGCGGACAAAGGGGCTAAATAAGATGTTTGAACTCAATCTGTTACCGGGCAAGCTCTGCCTCAACACCCTGCGTCGTGTCAGCCGCGAGCCGGTTCATATCCGCCTGGCTCCGGCCGCCCTGCCGGGGATCCACGCCTCCGCAGCCGTGGTCACCAAGGTGATCGAGCAGAACCGCGTGGTGTACGGCATCAACACCGGCTTTGGCCTGCTGGCCAACACCCGCATCCCGGTGGAGCAGCTCGACGAATTGCAGCGCTCCATCGTGCTCTCCCACGCGGCTGGCATCGGCACTTACATGGATGACGCCACAGTGCGGCTGATGATGGTGCTCAAGGTCAACTCGCTGGCGCGGGGCTTCTCCGGCATCCGCTTGACGGTACTTGAGGCGCTGATGGCGCTCATCAACGCCGAAATCTATCCGGTAGTGCCGAAGAAGGGCTCCGTCGGCGCCTCCGGCGATCTGGCACCGCTGGCCCACATGAGCTGTCTGCTGATCGGGGAGGGCAAAGCCCGCCACAAGGGCGAGTTGATGGACGCCGCCACGGCGCTGAAGATCGCGGGCCTCGAGCCTATCGCTCTGGCACCGAAGGAGGGACTGGCGCTGCTCAACGGCACCCAGGCCAGCACGGCGTTCGCGCTGGAAGGCCTGTTCCATGCCGAGGATCTGTTCGCCGGCGCTATCACTATCGGCGCCATGAGCGTGGAGGCGGCGCTGGGCAGTCGTCGTCCGTTCGATGCCCGCATCCATGAGGTGCGTGGTCAGCGCGGCCAGATCGATGCGGCGGCTTGCTATCGTCACCTGCTGGTGGATGGCAGCGAGATCGGCATGTCTCATCACAGTTGCGAGAAGGTGCAGGACCCCTACTCGTTGCGCTGCCAGCCCCAGGTGATGGGGGCCTGTCTGGCCCAGATCCGCCACGCCGCCGAGGTGCTGGTGTGCGAGGCCAATGCGGTTTCCGACAACCCGCTGGTGTTTGCTGAGGATGAGGAGATCCTCTCCGGCGGTAACTTCCACGCCGAGCCCGTGGCCTTCGCCGCCGATAACCTGGCACTGGCCATCGCCGAAATCGGGTCGCTATCCGAGCGCCGCATGGCGCTGCTGATCGACTCCCGCATGTCGGGCCTGCCCGCCTTCCTGGTCAACAACGGCGGCGTCAACTCCGGCTTTATGATTGCTCAGGTCACCTCGGCGGCGCTCGCCTCCGAGAACAAGAGCCTGGCTCATCCCGCCTCGGTGGACAGCTTGCCCACCTCCGCCAACCAGGAGGATCACGTCTCCATGGCCACCTTCGCCGCTCGCCGGCTGGCGGACATGGCGGAGAACACCCGCGGCATTCTGGCAGTCGAACTGCTGGCTGCGGCCCAGGGGCTCGATTTTCGGGCGCCGCTGCGTAGTACCGAGCTTATCGAACTGGCCAAGGGACGGCTGCGGGCAGAGGTGAGCTTCTACGACAAGGACAGGTATTTTTCGCCGGATATCGAAGCGGCTGCCGCCCTGCTGGGCCGCGCCAGCTACAACGATCTGATCCCGGCCGGGGTGCTGCCCAGCCTGTAAGGGGTTATCCGTCCATAACAAAAGACCGCCCAATCGGGCGGTCTTTGCGTTTCTGACGTTGGTTGAACGCGGTTATTCGTGCTCGAACATCAGAAACAGATAGACCACGAACAGCACCGGGATAGGTGCTGGCGCCTGTTATTCGTGTTCGAACATCAGGAACAGATAGACCACGAACAGCACCAGATGGGTGGCGCCATGCAGCACATTGGTGCGACCGCTGCTGAAGGTCACTTTACAGACCATGAGAGTGGTGAAGAGCAGCACCATGTCGGCGGCGGAAAGGCCGAGGCGCACCTCCTGATCCAGCATGGAACCGATAAAGAGCACAGCGGGTACGGTGAGGGCTATGGTAGCCAGCACCGAGCCGAAGTAGAGGTTCATGGCGCGCTGCAACTGGTTGTTGAAGGCCGCCTTGAGGGCGCCCACCGCTTCCGGCGCCAGCACGATACAGGCCACGATAAAGCCGCCCAGTGCGGCGGGTGCTTCCATGACATGCACCCCGTAGTTGATGGGGATGGCCAGGGTCTTGGCCAGCAGGATCACCACCACCAGGTAGGCGAGCAGCAGGAGGGTGTGGTAGACATTGCTCTGCAGCGGGCCGTGGTACTCTTCGTAATCCTCGTGATCGCTGTCGACGAAGAAGTGGCTGTGGCTGCGGGTCTGGATCAGCAGAAAGACGCCATAGAGCAGGATCGAGACGATGATCAGCATCCATGACATGGCGCTCGACATGCTGCCGACCGTGCCGCCCCGGGTGAAGTTGGGCAGCACCAGACAGAGTAGCGCCAGCGGTATGATGGCCACCAGATAGGATTTGACCCCGTCCAGATTGAAGCTCTGGGTGTGGTAGCGCCAGCCGCCGAACAGCAGAGTGAAGCCCACGAGACCCGTGCTCACCAGCATCACCACCGCAAACATGGTATCGCGGGCCATGGTGGGGTTAGGCTCGCCGGTGAGCATGACGGAGGAGATCATCACCACCTCCAGCGAGATGACCGAGAGGGTCAGGATCAGGGTGCCGAAGGGCTCGCCCAGCTTGATGGCGAGGGCGTCAGAGTGGCGTACCACCGAGAAGATGGCCCAGGTGACGATGGCCAGCAGCCCGGCCGATACCGGAAGATAGATCCCGAGCGGCGTGGCCTCTGTCAGCAGGTTGCTCCCCAGGGTCTTGAAAAAGAGCAGGGTCAGCAGGCCAACGGGCAGGGCAATCTCTTGCCGGATAAATGACTTCATAGGGCAATGGTTCTCATCTCGGGGCGGCTGGGGCCGACGGGGTATGGAGGCAAAACGGCGACGCCACGGGGGTGGCGAGCCCGCTAATGATAAAGGGAGTTGTACTGCCTGGGGACAATCATTTTGTTGCAAGATGTAATCTGCCGCTCCTGCTCGGTCGGGCCGGGATATAGATAGGTATCTGTCCGGTTACTGCGTAGCATGGGGTCATGCCAGTCGAATTCATGCTTCTGTGGGTCTGGCGGCATCCTGATCAGGGACTCCCATGTCTGTTGTGCGTCTGCGTTATCACACCATAGAGTTTGGCGAACTCGACATCCACCTGTGCACGTTGCGCGACAACCAGCAGTTCTCCGATGACGAAGGGGAGGCAGAGGCGCTCGGCATCTCCTCGGCGTTCTGGCCGCTGTTTGGCATCGTTTGGGATTCTGGCAATGTGCTGGCCCATCTGATGGTGGAGCACGAGGTGGCGGATCTGCGGATCCTGGAGGTGGGGTGCGGCATAGCCCTGGCAAGTCTGGTGCTCAACCACAGGCTGGCGGATATCACGGCCACCGATTATCACCCTGAGGCGGGGGCCTTTCTGGCGGCCAATGTGCTGCTCAACAAGGGGGCGATCATCCCCTTTATCCGTACCGGTTGGGAAGACGCTGTCACCGAACTGGGGCGTTTCGATCTCATCATCGGCAGCGATCTGCTCTATGAGCGCGGCCAGGTCGAGACGCTGGCCGGCTTTATCGAACAACACGCCAAGTCCCACTGCGAGGTGATCCTGGTGGATCCGGGCCGTGGCCAGCAGGGCCGTTTCAGCAAGCTGATGATGAGCCTGGGCTATACACACAGCCAGCATAAGCCGTTGGATGTGAGCTATCTGAGCCAGCCTTTTCGCGGTCAGATACTGCAATACCGGCGTTAACCTTCCCCGGCATGGTGTTGTTGCCACGCCAACAGCCAAATCTGTAGTTGGGCCAGGGCCATGGGCCTGGCATACACATAGCCCTGGATGAGATGTACGCCGTGCTGGCGCAGATAATCGACCTGTTCCCCGGTTTCGACCCCCTCGGCGATCATCTCCATGCCGGATTCGTGGCCGAAGGCGATGATGGAGTCCAGCAGCGTTCGTTTGAGGTCGTCTGTGCCTATGGTGTCGACGAACATCTTGTCGATCTTGATCTGGCGGATACCGAGTCGCTGCAGGTAGGCGAAGCCCCCATAGCCGGTGCCAAAATCATCCAGCTTGAAGTGATAGCCCCGCTGCTGCAGTGCCGTGATCTCGCCGATCGCCGCCTTGATATCGGTGATCGGTTTGCGCTCGGTCAGCTCGAAGGTGAGCCGGGTCGGTGAGGGCCAGCCGTGTCGCTGCAACAGGGTGCGCAGATGGGGTTGCTCTATGTGAGCGGCCACTATGTTGACGCTGACCCACTGCGCCGGCGCCAGCCGGGGAAGATCCGTCATGATCCGCTCCAGCAGCTGTTCCGTCATCGGCAGGATCAGCCCCTGCTCCTCCGCATAGTCGATAAAGGCGCCAGGTGGCACCATCTCGCGCTCCCGCTGCCACCGCAGCAGTGCCTCGAAGCCAACCACTTGCTGACTGCGGTTATCCACTATGGGCTGATAGAAGGGGACAAACTCCCGCCGGGCCAGCCCGGCTTGCAGCAGTCCCTTGAGAGATCGCCGATAGCTGCGCAGCCCCCAGTAGGCAGCGACCAGCAGGGAACCCAGCGCAGCGCCATACCAGAGCCCATAGTACCGTGCCTGCTGCCGGGCATAGTGCTCCAGCGCCTTGCCCGCCCATAACGTCTGCCTTATCTGATTTTCGGACTCAAGAAAGCTCAAACTCTGGTTGCCCTCTTCCTGTTTGATGGTTTTGTCACCTCGGGGGAAGAGCGGGGTGGCGTGGTCCCCATTTTGTTGGCTGAATTCAAGGTAGAAACAGTCGGCACAGGGGGTTTGTAGTAGCGTATGGCTCCAGCTGTTGTTCAGCACCCAGTAGGCGGTATTGCCATTCTGTCGGAAGTAGGCGATCAGCTCCTGTTCGGTATTGAACTGTGCGGGGGTGGCGGCCACCCCGTATTGCTCCTGCCCGGAATAGGGTGGCAGTGCGGTCGTGGTAAAGGGGACGGGGAGTCCCAGGCTGGAGCAGCTCGCCCCGGAGGCCAGGATGAGGCCTTGCAGGCGAATATGGAGGTTATAGAAGCGGGGACCCCGCAGCAGCGCCATGTCCTCAGGTCCGCAGTCGAAGGCGAACTGGGCCAGCTGGGTGCGGATACTCTCATCCAGCGCAAGGTGTCGTTCCACCAGTGCGGCTTCTATCTCCTCCCGTTTCTGTTGCAACATATGGCGTGCCAGCGGCTTGCCGAGCAATTGGCTGAGGGGCAGGCTCGCCAGCACGGGCAGGCAGAACAGCAGCAGACTGATCCAGAGAGGGGGAATTTGTCGCAAGGTACACCTGCCTGATGTGGAGATGGGATGCATATGAAAGGCAATATCATAGTGCATTAGCTACATCGATTTGAGCTGCTCATTCCTCACTCGCAACGAAAAATCATAACAGCATGATAAATAAAGACTTTGTTAAATCAGTTGATGAAGATTCAATCGCTTACCTGTCATAAGTGACAATTGTCCAGCTTATCTGAAGCGGCTACAGTAGCAGTGCGGTTTGACTCACCGTGTGTTCAATACTCCTGTATCTGTTTTTTTGTCAGTAGCACAGAGTGTTAGTTTTGATATGAGTGTTTCTTTCGGTCCCCTTAGTGGGACCATTTTTCTGCCTGAAAATCCCTGATCCCGCCGCCCATCTCCCATCTCCCATCTCCCGTTTCCTGTCCCTGTGGCTATTTTTCATGGCCGGCTTGCCGTCAGGCTTGGTGTTCCTGTGCCCATTTGGTTATGCTCGCCCGCTGAATTCCAGAAGCGGGATCTTCGTCCATAGGCGCGCTTCGGCGTTGGCTGATACGATGAAGCCACATGGATGTTGTCGGGCATACGGAAAGGTACATGAAACTGACCACTCAGCTTGTCTCGTTTATTACCCTGTGCGTGATCGCCGCCATGGCCATGGTGCTGCTCGGCGGAGTATTCAGCTTTCGTGAGCTGGGCATGGAGCTGCAGCAGAAAAAGGTCAACTCTCTGGTCGAGATCATCGACAAGCAGCTGGAGGTGGCCGAGGACCACCAGGATCTCACCCGCTGGCTGCCAACCTTGCTGCGTTCGGCCCATGTGGTGGAGCTGGAGATCCGTCAGGGCAAGCAGCGGATCTACTGGTTTCGCGATGTGCAGCAGCCGACCGACGAGAGCCTGTTGATCCCCTACAGCCAGCCCATCTCCCATCAGACCGACATGCAGGCCGACTTCAAACTGGAGCGGCCGTTCAAGGAGTTTGAATACTCCATGCAGGCCATGTCCGGCATCTCCCTTGGCGTCTTCATCGTCATCTTCGGACTCTGGTACTCCATTCGCTGGTTGAGGTTGCAACTACGGGGTGCCGAGCTGCTGGCCGAGCGCGCCCAGCTGATCCTCGATAACAAGCTCACCAAGCTGGCGCACGATCCGGCCGATGAGTGGCCCGTCTCCGCCAGCCAGGCCATCGACTATCTGCTGGCCGAGCTGGCGGATGCCCGCAAGGAGCGCAGCCGTTTCGACAACTTCATTCGCAGCAACGCCTTTGTCGACAAGATGACCGGCATAGGCAACCGCCTGTTCTTCGACAACCGGCTGGAGAGCGCCATCATGGAGGCGAGCGTGATGAGCGGTGGCGTGCTGCTAATCGAGCTCGCCGGTCTGGAGGATCTGGACCCCGAGCTGAGTGGGCGCCAGAGCCAGGAGCTGCTGATGGAGGCGAGTGCTTCCATCGCCGCCTTCGTGCGCAAGCACAATGGCGCCCTGCAGGCCCGCTATGCCGGGCAGGTGTTTGCCGTGCTGTTGCCCAATATGTCCGAGAGCGAGATGGTGGACGGTGCGGGTCAGCTGCACAAGAGCCTGCAACGACTGCACTGGCCCGAGGCGGTCAACGTCGAGACCGCCATCTACCTCGGCGCCGTCTGCTATCAGGCGCAGGATTCCCTGCTCAAGGTGCAGGAAGAGGCCGAGCTGGCGCTCAAGAGCGCGCGGCTGCAGGGTCACACCGGCTGGTTCCTCTACGAGAAGCAGTTGGATGAGGAGCAGAGCAGCAAGGGCACGGTACGCTGGCGCACCCTGATCGGTCGCCGCATCGAGGAGCATGGCATCGACTTCTACGTCCAGCCGGTGCAGCAGGAGCGGGATCAGGTGGTGTTGCAGCAGGACTTGCTGATCCGCATTCACGACGAGCAGGGGCGGGAGTTGCAGGCTGGTGTCTTCATGCCGATGGCCGAGAAGGCGGGGCTGCTGTTGCCACTGGATCGACTGGTGGCGGAGCAGACCCTGTGGCTGCTGCGTCAGCGCTCAGAGCAGAGCTGCCCCATCAGCCTGACTCTCTGTGCCCAGAGCCTGTTGCACCGCGAGTTCCAACGCTGGCTCTTCTTCGATCTGTTCCAGCTGTCGCGCAGCACCAACGAACGGCTGATCCTGCAACTGTCGGAGGCCCAGGTGACCCGCCACTACGAGGCGCTCAAGCGGCCGTTGCGAGCGCTGCGCATGCTGGGTTGCCAGCTGGCCATCGATCATGCCGGCCAGGATGTGGTGAGCACCCAATACATCAAGGAGTTCGAGATCAACTTCCTCAAGCTCCATCCCAGTCTGGTTCGTGAGATCCACACCCGTCAGGTCAACCAGATGGCGGTGCGTAGCCTGGTGGGGGGCTGTGCCAATACCCGCACCCGGGTCATCGCCGTGGGGGTGGAGAGCGGTGACGAGTGGAAGATGCTGCGCCACCTCGGCGTCCATGCCGGCCAGGGGCCCTGGTTTGCCGAGCCGGAGCAGTTAGTGATGGAACCCGCCGGCGCCTGATACCGGTGACCGCAGGGGCGCCCTCAGATCCGGCCTTGCTCTTTCAAACCCGCGAGTCCCTGCATGCCCCCCGTGTGGATGAAGACTATCTGGCTGCCGCGGGGGATGCGCCCGGCGGCCAGTTCGCGAAACAGACCCCACATCGCCTTGCCGCTGTAGATGGGCTCAAGCGGCAGGCCTGTCTGCGCACTGAAGGCTTGCACCCACTGCCAGAGTCCCGGGCTGAATTTGGCATAGCCGCCATCATGGTGATCCAGCGCTATCTGCCAGCCAGGGGTGGTGGCCGCGGCCGGGTGAAGGCGCCGTACCTCGTCGGCGATGAAGCTTGCCCCTTTCAGTACCGCGATGGCGAGGATCCGTTCTTGTTCCCGTTTGCCGGCGATGAGGCCAGCCAGGGTGCCGCCGCTGGCGCAGGGCAACACCCAGAGATCCGGTGAGAAGGGCACCTCGCCGACCAGCTCGGCTACCCCGGGAATGGCGAGCGGGCTGCTGCCTCCTTCCGGCACTATCAGGCTATCTGGCGCCGCGAACTGGGCCAGCCAGTTTGGCTCCTGCCGTCGCCGGTAACTCTGGCGATTGACAAAAATGAGATCCATGCCCCATCCCTTTGCCGCGCTCAAGGTTGAGTTGCTGACGGCCTCCGGTTCACCACGTATGATGCCGGTAGTTCTCAGGCCGGATTGGTTCCCTGCTGCTGCCAGAGCATGGATGTGGTTGGAGTAGGCCCCCCCAAACGAGATCAGGTGCTGTATGCCCTGCTCCTGAGCGTGTTGCACATGGTACTTGAGCTTGCGCCACTTGTTGCCCGAGATGGCTGGGTGGATCAGGTCATCCCGTTTGCACCAGAGCGTTACGCCATGCTCGGTCAGCAGAGGGTGTGAGATGGCCTGGAGCGGCGAGGGAAGCCGGGTCGGCTGCAGGGCCAACACCTGCGAGCGGGTCGAGTTGGGTTGCAATGCGTGATCCCTCATTTATATGGAGGCTAATATCCTGTTTATGTTAAGGTTTAATCCGTTTTATGCAGCCAGGTGCGGGTTTTAATGAAACAACTTTTCAGACGTTCAACCCCAAGCCATCAGGTAGGACTCCTGCTTGCCAGTGACCGGATCATGCTGGCCTCGCTAGGGCCTCAGCCTGTCTTCGCCACCCGCGCCATCCATGGCCCGCAGGAGTGGTCGCTTGCCATGAGCGAGCTGTTCAGCCGCCATGGCCTCGCCAAGTCTAAGGTGCGGGTCGCCCTCGCCGCCAGCCTTTATCAGCAAGTCCAGATCGACAAGCCCGCCGTGCCCGACGCCGAAATGGCCGGCGCGTTGCCCTGGGCGGTCAAGGATTACGTCAATGAACCCGTGTTGCAGCTCGCCATGGACTACGTGGATTTGCCCACGCCGCCGGCTGGCCGGCCGCGGATCAACGTGATCTGCGTGCCCAAGGTGCGGGTGCAGCAGCTGGCGGATGCGGTCAACGGCATCGCCTGCCTGGATGCCATCGTCAGCGACGAGCTGGCCATGACGGCGCTCTATGAGGCTGACAACGCGGTGCGCATGTTGTTGTGGCAGCCCAGGGGACAGGATCTGCAGCTGCTTGTATTCCATCAGGGCGGCCTCTGCTTCTCCCGCCAGCTGCGCGGCTTCACCGCCCTCACCGGTGAGCATGAGCCGGACAGCATGCTGCTCGATTCGCTGGCGCTGGAGATCCAGCGCTCCCTCGATTACCTAGTCGGCCAGCTCAAGCTGCCGGAGCTGGGTCAGATGCAGCTCGCCATCGCCTCATCCTTCATCGGTACCCTGGTGCGTCACATGGAGCAGACCTTCGGCTTCGCCGTCTCCGCCATGGCCAACAAGGCGATACTGTCCGGTGTTGAATATCTCTCTGCCTATGCTGCCGCCATCGGGGAGGATGCCTGATGAAACGTCAGATCAACCTTTATGGCGCCGAATTTCGCCCCAGACGCCAGTGGGCCAGCCTCAACCAGATGGCGTTGGTCTGGGGTGGCTGCGTGGCAGTGGTGTTCTGCATGGGCGCCTTCTACGGCTGGCAGCAACAAGGGGTTGGCCGTGAGTTGGCGCAGGTGCGCGCGGCGCTGGAGGTCAAGCGTGGCGAGGCCCAACGGCTGGATGCCGAGTTGACCCGCCACCAAGCCAATGCTGTGTTGCAACAGCAGCTGGCCAGCAAGCAGGAAGAACTGACTGCCAAGCAGGAGTTGATGCAGCAGCTGGGCAGTTTGGCGTTGCAAAAATCCCAGGGCTACGCTGGCCTGATGGCCGATCTCTCCCGCATTCGGGATAAGCAGCTCTCCTTGCAGCGGATCGAGATCGCCGATGGGCGGATCAACCTGTCCGGCTTTGCCAACCATAGCCAGGATGTGCCCGCCTGGGTAAAGCGTTTCCAGCAGACCCCGTCGCTGGCGGGCAAGCAGTTTAGTGAATTGACCCTGAAGCGTGACAAGGAGGGCCGGCTGGCCTTCCAGCTCAGCGGCATAGAGCGGGAGAAGCCCTGATGAGCCTGAAAGCACAATGGCAGGCATGGGCGGACAAGATTGCCGCCCTCAGCCAGCGCGAGCGGATATTGATCCTGCTGACCGGTCTGGTGCTGATCTGCGCTGGCGCTATCTATGGCTGGCTGGATGGTGCCGCCCTGCGGCTGGCGCAGGACAGGGTGGCCTTGACCACGGCCCAGCGGGATCTGGAAATCATGGATCTCGAGAACCTGGGCAAGCAGGCCAGGCTGGCGCGTGATCCCGATCAGAGCGTGCGCGAGCAGCTGGTACGGGTCGAGGGGGATATCGACAGGCTGGATGCCGAGCTCAAGGCCCAGACGGTGGATCTGATCCAGGCCCACGAGATGCCAGCCGTGCTGGAGGCTCTGTTGTCACGCTCCACCAATCTGCACATGCTGGCACTGACCTCCCTCGCCCCCCAGCCGCTGATGGCGGGGGATCAGCGCATCAACTTGTTCAAGCACGGTATCCGCCTCAAGCTGGAGGGCGGTTACTTCGACGTCTATCAGTACCTGAAGGCACTGGAGGAGTTACCCCGTCACTTCTACTGGAAGCAGTTTGACTACCAAGTGCAGGAGCATCCCAAGGCCGTGGTGGAGATGGAAATCTACACCCTGAGCACCAGCAAGGAGTTTATTCGTGGTTAGATGGCTGACGCTATTGTGTTGTCTGCTGGGCGCAGTGGCCCAGGCCGAGGTGCTGCAGGACCCCACGGAACCGTTGGACGGGATGAACAGCCGGGCAGGGGTCTCCGCCAGCCAGAGCGCCGGTTTACCAACATTGCAGAGCGTGATGCTGGGCAATGGTCCGGCACTGGCGGTGCTCAATGGAAAAAGTTACCGGGTGGGCCAGCAGGTCGAGGGATATCGACTGGTGTCCATCAGTGCAGATGCCGTGGTGCTGGAGAAGGGGGGCAAGCGCCAGTCGCTGACCCTGTTTGCCAGCAAGGTCCGCATCTGAACGCGCCCCACCCGAGATGGTGGGGCAAGGTTTGTCGAGTTTAATTGAAAGTCAGGGTGCACTCATTACATGAAAAAAAATCATCTCTGCCTGATCTCTGTGGCCGTGCTGGCGGCAGGCTGTACCAGCTACCAGCACCCCGAACCCGTGCAGGCCAAGGATGCACTGAAACACGCCATGGCCGAGCAGAACAAAGTCGGGGGATTGGCGACAGTGCCCAAGTCGGTACAGAGCGAGTTACTGCAGATGAATCGGCCGCCCCAGGCCTTCAGCATGCCGGAACCGCGGCTGCGTATCGCCGCCCACGATGTGGATGCGGTGGAATTTTTCGGCTCCCTTTTCAAGGGTTCCCGTTACAGCGTGGCCGTGCATCCCGGTGTGGCCGGCCAGATCTCCGTCGAGCTCAAGGACGTCACCCTGTCTGAAGTGTTGGCGGTGGTGGGTGACATGTATGGCTTTGATGTGCAGCGCAAGGGCAATGTGTTCCACGTCTATCCGGCTGGGCTGCGCACCGAAACCATACCGGTCAACTACCTGATGATGTCCCGTCGTGGTCTGTCCCGTACCTCGGTCAGCACGGGCGGGGTGACGGCCAACGGCAACAACAGCAATAGCAGTAACTTCGACAACGCCAACAGCGACAGTAACAACAGCAGCAATGCATCCAACGGCAATACCAGTTCGAATAACGGCAACGGCACCCGCATCGAGACAGACACCAACAGCGATTAC
This sequence comes from Aeromonas sp. 1HA1, assembly GCF_029237385.1. Lineage (NCBI taxonomy): Bacteria > Pseudomonadati > Pseudomonadota > Gammaproteobacteria > Aeromonadales > Aeromonadaceae > Aeromonas > Aeromonas sp. 1HA1. The sequence goes on along the minus strand of NZ_JAACGC010000001.1, from coordinate 101,100 downwards.
TGGACTGATCTGCGTACCTCGCTGGAGATGCTGGTTGGCAGTGGCGATGGTCGTGCCGTCATCACCAGCCCGCAGGCGGGTCTGGTCACCATCCGCGCTTATCCGAAAGAATTGAAAGCGGTGCGTGAATTCCTCAGCCAGTCCGAGACCCACCTCAAGCGCCAGGTGGTGTTGGAGGCGCGCATTCTGGAAGTGGCTCTCAACGAGGGTTACGAACAGGGGGTGGACTGGAGCGGCCTTTCCGCCAGCTGGGATGGCAACAAGGGGATTACCGGTGGCGGCTCACTCGCCCCGACCCAGCTGCCCACGACACCCAACCAGATCTTCACTGCACTGGGGGGCGGTGCCGGCTTCAAGATCTCCGATGGCAACTTCAACGTGGCGGTCAACCTGCTCAAGACCCAGGGTGATGTGAATACCCTCTCCAGTCCGCGGGTGACAGCGACCAACAACCAGAAGGCGGTGATCAAGGTGGGGACGGACGAATACTTCGTCACCAACGCCACTAGCACGGTCACCTCAACGACGGCCGGAACAGAACGCACCCCGAACGTTGAGCTGACCCCCTTCTTCTCCGGTATCGCGCTGGACGTGACGCCACAGATCGACGAAGAGGGCAAGGTGTTGTTGCACATTCACCCCTCTGTCATCGACACCGAAGAGCAGAACAAGACGATAAATCTGGGCACCACGGGGGGCAAGCTGGAATTGCCGCTCGCCAAGAGCTCGATCCGCGAGTCCGATACCGTGGTGCAGGCCAATAACGGTGACATCATCGTCATCGGCGGCCTGATGAAGACCGACAAGCAGGAGATCGTCAGCAAGGTACCGCTGCTGGGGGATATCCCCTGGATCGGCGAGGCCTTCACCAACCGCCGCGAGAGTACCAAGAAGGTGGAGCTGGTGATCCTGCTCAAACCGACCGTGGTGGAGAAGGACACCTGGCAAAACGAATTGCAGCGATCCTCCGATCTGCTCGACAAGTGGTATCCGCCCAAGGGCTAAGCCATGACCCAGCACACGGTTGGCTTTGTTCCAGACGGCCTGTGGCCCGGTGCCACGGCAGACACCCAGGCCGGTGACGACTCATGTACCTGAACCACTTCGGTCTGCAGGAGGCGCCGTTCGGCCTCACCCCCAACACGGGTTTTTACTACGGGCTGCCTCCCCATGAGGAGGCGCTGCAGGTTCTTAATTGGGCCTTGATGCAGGGGGAGGGCTTCATCAAGGTGACCGGCGAGGTCGGCACCGGCAAGACGCTGCTCTGTCGCAAGCTGCTGAGCGAGTTGGGTTCAGAGGCCTGTCCTGTGCGTCTGGCCTGGCTGCCCAACCCGCACCTCACCCCCGCCGAGCTGCGCACCGCGCTGGCACTGGAGCTGGGCTTGTCGGTACGGGAGGGCAACGAGCTGGATCTGACGGATCGCATTCATCGCCACCTCATAGGCCTGCATCAGCATGGGAGCCGGGTGGTGGTGCTGATCGACGAGGCGCAGGCCCTGCCGGACGAGACCCTGGAGGCGATCCGGCTGTTCGGCAACCTGGAGACCGAATCGAGCAAGCTGTTGCAGATAGTGCTGTTCGGCCAGCCGGAGTTGGATGCCAGGCTGGCCAAGCCCCATCTGCGCCAGTTGCGCCAGCGGGTCGGCTTCTCCTACTGCCTGCGGCCACTGCGCTTTGACGAGACCCGCGCTTATCTGGAGCACAGATTGCATGTTTCGGGTTATCGCGGGGCCCCGCTGTTCAGTGGTCGCGCCATGCGCCTGCTGTGGCGCGCCTCCCGTGGCATCCCGCGGCTTACCAACATATTGGCGCAGAAGTGCCTGATGTTGGCCTATGGCCGGGGTGAGCGTCAGATCGATGCCGGTCTGGTGCACCTCGCCATTCGCGATACCGACGATGCCAGCCGCCCCGCTCGGGGTCGCTGGTGGCCACTGTTACTACTGCTGGGGTGCGCCCTGGCCTATGGAGTCTGGCCATGAGCGTGATCAACCAGATGCTCAAGGATCTGGAACTGCGTCAGCAGGGGAGCGAGGGGGCCGTCTATGTGCCTCCTGTTCGGCAACAGGGCTGGTGGATGCTGGTGCTGACCCTGATCTGCGGTCTGGCCCTCGGCATTCTCGGCTGGCGGACCTGGATCTATTGGCAGCAGAGCCAGCGGGTTGTGCCTCAGAGTCAGGTGCAGGCGACCAGCGAGCCACGGCCTGATGCCGTTGCCCGCGTTGTGCCGGTCACACCCGCGGACGAGGAGCAGGAGCCTGAGCCGGTGGATCTGGTGGTGGCCTTGCCCACTCCGAGCGCAAGGCCCGAGCTCGCAGCCGATCCCGAGCCGGTGCAGGAGGAGCAGGATGAAACCGGCTATGAAGCGCTGCAGCCTGACCTCTATGCCGAGCTGGAAGCGGAACAAGAGGCTGTCGTCCCGCCACCGCGCAAACCGGGTGTGCTGAAGATAGAGACGGTGAACCTCTCCGAGGCCGAGCTGGCAACCCTGGCCGAGCGCAAGGCCACCACCGCCATGGCCAGGGGGCAATTGCGCGATGCCCAGGATAACTACTATCAGGTGCTGGTTCATGCCCCGCACAATCAGGGGGCCCGCGAGCAACTGGCGGGTCTGCTCTATGGCGAAGGTCGGCTGAGCGAGGCCACTCAACTGCTGGAAGAGGGTATCCGGCTCGATCCAGAGCAGGCGGATTTTCGGCTGCTGCTGGCCAGGCTCGCCATCAGCAGCGGCGATCAGCTCAAGGCGCTCGGCTGGTTGACCGGCTATAAGCCGGATCTGGCCAGCAATCTGGATTATTACGCCACCTGGGCCGGCGTGACCCAGGAGCTGGGCCGCAATGCCGAGGCGGCCGAGCTCTATGTGACCTTGCTGCGTCAGCAGCCGGATCAGGGCCGCTGGTGGCTCGGGCTCGGCGTGGCCGAAGATGGTCAGGGCCACAGCCAGCGGGCGCTCGATGCCTATCGCAACGCCCAGCTACACGGCAACCTCGGCGAAGCATCGGCGAGCTGGATTGAACAACGAATTGCCCAGCTTGCCCCCTGACGGGCGGGCTGGTTAACTTTTTTTGGAGTTTGCATGGCACAACCCAGACTGAAAATGCGCCTCGGCGACCTGCTGGTGCAAGAGCAGATCATCTCGGATGATCAGTTGCAGCTCGCCCTGCAGCAGCAGCGTCAGACCGGCCGCAAGCTGGGCACCACACTGATCGATCTCGGCTTCATCAGCGAGGTACAGCTGCTGCAGTTTCTTGCCCGCCAGCTGGATGTGCCCTTCTTCGATCTCAACAACCTCACCATCGACGTCTCGGCGGTACCGTTGTTGCCCGAGGTACAGGCGCGCCGCTATCGCGCACTGGCGGTCAACCTCACCGACAACCGGGTGACGGTGGCCATGTCGGATCCGGCGGACTTGAGTGCCCTCGATGCCATCGCAGCGTTGCTGCGCCCGCGGGAGATGGTGCTGTCAGTGGCGCGGGAAGGCCAGTTGCTGGAGTATTTCGACCGCCTCTATCGCCGTACCCGCGAAATAGAGAGCTTCGCCGAACAGCTGCAGGAGGAGTATCAGGATACTGGCTTCGAGCTGGGTTCTAGCAACATCGGGTCCGGTGACGAGGGGGAGGCGACGGTGGCCAAGCTGCTGCGTTCCCTGTTCGAGGACGCGGTGCAGGTAGGGGCCTCCGATATACACATAGAGCCGGATGAGAAGGTGCTGCGCATTCGCCAGCGGATCGACGGCATCTTGCACGAGAATATCCTGAACGAGGTGCGCATCGCCCAGGCGCTGGTGCTGCGTCTGAAACTGGTGGCAGGGCTCGACATATCCGAGAAGCGGCTGCCCCAGGATGGCCGCTTCAACATGAAGGTGCGCGGCCGGGACGTGGATGTGCGTATGTCCACCATGCCGGTGCAGTACGGTGAGTCAGTGGTGATGCGGTTGCTGGATCAATCCTCCGGCATACTGTCGCTGAGCGAGACCGGCATGCCGCCGGAGATCTTGGCCCGTTTTCGCCGTCAGCTCAAACGACCCCACGGCATGATACTGGTGACGGGCCCGACCGGGAGCGGCAAGACCACCACCCTCTACGGCGCCCTCTCCGAGCTCAATCAGGCCAGCCACAAGATCATCACGGTGGAAGACCCGGTAGAATACCGGTTGCTCAGAGTCAACCAGGTGCAGGTGAACCCCAAGATAGGCCTCACCTTCTCCCATGTGCTGCGTTCTACCCTGCGTCAGGATCCGGACATACTGCTGGTGGGCGAGATGCGGGACAACGAGACGGTGGAAATAGGCCTGCGTGGCGCCATCACAGGCCACCTGGTGCTCACCACACTGCACACCAACGATGCGGTCACCAGTGCCCTGCGTCTCATCGACATGGGCGCGCCTGGCTATCTGGTGGCGAGCGCGCTGCGAGCCGTGGTGGCCCAGCGGCTGGTGCGACGGGTGTGCGAGCACTGCGTCGAGGAGCGGGCGCCGGACGAGGGGCAGGCCACCTGGCTGACCGTGCTCTCCGGCGAAGCGCCCGGTCAGCATGCCTATCACAAGGGGCGTGGCTGCCAGAGCTGCAACTTCACTGGTTACTCTGGCCGGATCGGGGTCTATGAGCTGCTGGAACTGGATCAACCCATGATGGATGCCCTGCGCCGCAACGATGCCGAGGGCTTCGCCAAGGCGGCGCGTCAGCATGAACACTTCCGGCCACTGGCCCTGACGGCGCTGGATTATGCCCGCCAGGGGATCACCTCGGTGGATGAAGTGCTGCGGTTGGCCGAGGATCTGGGGTAAGCCATGACTCACTTCAACGCCAACGCACAGGCTGGTTGCCATGACACTCTCGGTCAGGGGCGCACCTCATGAGTACCTTTGCCTACAAGGGGCGCGACAGCCAGGGCAATGCTGTCAACGGCGTGGTGGACGCAGCTAACGAGATGGCTGCGGCCGAGCAGCTGATGCGCCGCGGTGTGATGCCGACCGAACTCAAGCCGGGCAAGGCGAAATCGGCTGCCATCGACTGGTCGCTGTTGCTGGAAGGGGGCGTCAAGCTGGACGAGCTGGTGGTATTCAGCCGCCAGATGTATGCCCTGACCCGGGCGGGGATCCCCATACTGCGCGCCATCGCCGGGCTGGAGGAGAGTGCCCACAGCAAGACGCTCAAGCGAGCGCTGCACGCGCTGGGGGAAGATCTCGGCAATGGCCGGCCGCTCTCCAGCTCGATGCAGGCTCACCCCAAGGTATTCAGCAGTCTGTTTGTCGCCATCGTTCACGTGGGCGAGAACACGGGTCAGCTGGAAGAGGCCTTTTTGCAGCTTGCCAACTATTTCGATCTGGAGCTGGAGACCCGCAAGCGGATCAAGACCGCCATGCGTTATCCCAGTTTCGTGATGATCGCCATCGGCATCGCCATGGTGATCCTCAATATCATGGTGATCCCCGTCTTCGCCGGCATGTTTGCCAAGTTCGGCGTCGAGTTGCCGCTGACGACCCGGATCCTGCTCGCCACCTCCCACTTCTTTGTCCACTACTGGTGGCTGCTGCTTGGCATACTGCTCGCCATGGTGTTGGGCTGGCGGCGCTGGGTTGCAACGGTCAAGGGCAAGCTGATCTGGCACAGATGGCAACTCAGGCTGCCCATCGTCGGCACCATCATTGAGCGCTCCCTGCTGGCCCGCTTCGCCCGCAGCTTTTCCATGATGCTCAAGGCCGGGGTGCCGCTCAATACGGCGCTGACCCTGGTGGCCGATGCGGTGGATAACGCCTACATGGCGGGCCAGATCCGTGACATGCGAGCCGGTATTGAACGGGGTGAGAGCCTGCTGCGCACCGCTGGCAGCAGCGGCTTGTTTACCCCCCTGGTGATGCAGATGATCGCGGTGGGGGAAGAGACCGGTCAGGTTGACGACCTGCTGCATGAGGCGGCCGAGTATTACGAGCGGGAGGTGGACTATGACCTCAAGAGTCTGACCGCCCGTATCGAGCCCATCCTGATAGGCATAGTGGCCGTCATGGTGCTGGTGCTGGCACTGGGTATCTTCACGCCCATGTGGGACATGATGCGGGCCGTGCGCGGTAGCTAACGACCTTTACGCCTCCTGGTGGGGGCATGATGCGGGCCGTGCGCGGTAGCTAACGACCTTTACTCGTCCTGGTGGGGGCATGATGCGGGCTGTGCGCGGTAGCTGACGACCTTTACGCCTCCTGGTGGGGCATGATGCGGGCTGTGCGAGGCAAGTCATGATCGTTACTCCTTCTGGTGGGGATATGGTGCGTTGTGGTTGGTCAACAGGGTGTGAGAGAGGTGCGAGTGAGCAGACAGTCACAACAGGATGATCGCTGGCTGGGGGGATATAGGAGAATGGCCGCCCTGATCTTGCTGCTGATCATAGTGGCGACCCTGGCCCAGAGCTATCGCACCCACAGAGCGGAGGCGCTGGCACTCAGCCTGGTCCTGCTGGGAGAACAGTTTGCCGGGCGGACACAAAGGTTGCACGGACTCTGGCTGGATCAGCGCCGTCCCGCGAGCCTGTTCGCCGATGGTCTGGTCTGGCAGTTTGATGACAGTGGTTGGCCTATCGGGGCCGGCCCTCTGCTGACGCCCTCGGAAAATTGCCGCCAGCTGTGGTTGTCGATCATAGGCACACAGAGCCAGGATTTGCCGCCGCTGCAAGCGCTGGCGAGCCGCGATGGCGGGGGATGCGAGTTCGGTTGGGAAGATAATTGGCTGATATATCAATTTTCTGATGGCAGAGTGCTGAAAAAGCCTTGAATGAGGCCTATTGTGTGGCCCAGTTAAATGATTTTTTTATATCTGCATGAAATAATGCGGGTTATTACGGAGGGAGCATGGCAACAAATCGAATGGCATCAACACATCCCGGGTTGGTAATAACGTCTCGGGCGGCGGGTTTTTCGTTGATCGAGCTGGTGATCGTCATCGTTATCCTGGGGATCCTGGCGGTGACCGCCTTGCCTCGCTTCCTCGATGTGACCGACGAGGCCAAGAAGGCCAGTGTGGAAGGGGTCTCCGGCGGCTTTGCCACCGGTGTGTCGCAGGTGCGGGCCCAGTGGGAAGCGGAGGGACGAGCCAAGCAGGACAGCCTCAATACGGTGCTGTATGACGGTTCGCGTTTCTATCTGACCACGCCGACCGAGACCCAGGTCAGCAATGGCGAGCTGTCGCCCGGTTATCCCATGGATACCTCGGCGGGTGGCGGTATCGATGTGGACCCGGCTAACCTGACGGCCCAGCGCTGTCTCAAGATTTGGGAGGGATTGTTGCAGAACCCGCCCAAGGCTACTGCCAGCTTTGACGAGGTGCGCGGTAGCGGCAATGACCTGAAATACTATGTCAGTGTGACCAATAACGGCCTGGACTCCGTCTGTCGCTACTATCTGGTCAATAGTTTGAGTAAGGGCAGTGATGGCAAGTATCAGGATCCGCAAGGCAGTACTGATGCATTTATGAGTTTCAGTTACCGTCCGGCGTCCGGTCAGGTGACCACCAATATCAATTGACAGAGGAAAGTAAAATGAAAAAACAGGCGGGTTTTACCCTGATCGAGTTGGTCATAGTGATCATTATTCTGGGCATTCTGGCAGTGACAGCCGCGCCCAAGTTCCTGAATTTGCAGGATGATGCTAATAAATCAGCCGCTTTGGGGGTCGCTGCCGCAGTGAAGAGTGGTGCTCAGCTAGTGTATAGCCGCTCAGTGTTGAATGGGACAGAGAAGCTTCCTTCTAGTTCTGTTTCTGCTGGCACAGGCACAGTGACTACCAAATTCGGCTATCCGACTGCGAATAAAGCCGGTATCGGTGCGTCGGTGAATGTGGATGGTGGTTGGGGTGTTGATGAGACTGGTGTTTTCAAATCTAGCCAGGCGAATAGCTGTGAAGTTACTTACACTGCAGCCAGTGTCGCAGGAGCTACATTTGAGGTAGCAGTGAGCGGTACTAACTGCAAGTAATTATTTTTACAGTGAAAGCGAGGCTTCGGCCTCGCTTTCTCTTTCCCCTGATGAGAAAACACATGCCTGCAACCAAGGGCTTTACCCTGATTGAACTGGTACTGGTGATCCTGTTACTCGGGATTCTGGCCGCCTTTGCCGTGCCTAAATGGCTGGGCAAAGGCGGCTTTGAAACTCAAACCGTGCGTGATGAGCTGCTGACCCGGCTGCGGTTGGTGCAAACCATCAATATGCATGAACCGGCCAATCGTTGTACCTCACTGCTTGTTGAAGCGGGCCAGTTTGGCCACAGCACAGAGTCCCCCTGTGACAATCCTGCGGCCATATCGAGTTGGAACCCCAATCAGCTCACCCGTGGTCGTCCAGTGACTCTTTCTGCTGGGATCACCCTCTCTTGGAACAAGGACAAGGTTCCTTTTGTGATCCGCTTTGATCAGATGGGCCGCCCGCTTGACAAGTGTGCTGGTGGCTGCGAGCTGCAAGTAACCGATGGCCGTGAGACCAGCCGCATCAAGATTGAATCCGAGGGGTATATCCATGAGATCCCTTAAGCGCGGTTTTACCCTGATAGAGCTGATCGTCGGTATTGTGCTGCTGGCGGTGGCATTGACCGGCATTCTCGGGCTCTTGATCAATCAGGCACCGCAGGCGGTGGACCCGGTGCAGCAGGTACGCGCCGCCCAGTTGGCCCAGCGCCTCTCCGGAGAGATACTGCAAAAGTCGTTTGATGAGCAGTCGGATCATAATGGTGGCCGTTATCGTTGCGGTGAAACCTTCAATAGCCAGTTTTACGGGGACTGTAGTTGCCCTGTTGGTGTGGCCTGTACCCAGCGGCCTCCTGCTCCGGCCATCACCGGCTGGCAACCTAGCGTCTATGGCCCTGATGGCGGTGAACGGGCCCCCTACACCTTTAATGATGTGGATGATTATCAGACCAGTGCCATTTGTGCCAAGGGCTGGGTCGAGGTTAGCTGTTTCAACGGTGACTGGATTGATGCGGCATTTTTTACTCAAACCGATTCCAAGGTTGCAAGCGATGAGTATCGCAACTATCAGGTCAGAATCGCGGTCACTCCGGATAACCTGTTTGGAAGCCCGGGCCTTAAGGTGGAGTCTATCGGCAAGCGTATTGATCTGCAGGTCAAACTACCGGATGGGAGCGTGCTCGATTTCTCCTTCTATCGGGGTAACTACTGATGAGAGGGGCAATGCGCGGTTTCACCCTGGTCGAGTTGGTGATGGTGATTCTGCTACTCGGGATAATGGCGACCTTTAGCAGCCAGTTTATCGGCATCGGCACCCAGATCTATGGGGATGCCAGCAGCCGCGAGCAGTTGATGAGCGATGCCCGCTTCGCCATGGAGCGGCTTAACCGCGAACTGCACGATGCGGTGCCGGGCTCGGAGCGTATTGAAGATCAGGATGGTAACTGGTTGGACCAAGGCCCCTGTCTGCGGTTCTGGCCGATCAGTAACTCCGGACGCTATCTTGCCCTCAATCGCCCGGCGTCGGGTAGTTCGTCCTCACTTGAGCTGGTTATGGTGGCACCGCCTGTTGCGGTTGAGCCGAGCAACGACTGGTTGGTGGTGTTTCCCCAGCCCATATCCAGCGGTACGCAGACGATACGGGACCGCTGTGATTACGGCCGCTGTGTGGCGCAGGTAACGGCGGTTGGGCCGGTGATCTCTGGCGCCCAAGCCATCGGGTATAGCGGTGCGCAGCTGGATGGGCTGTCGCCCGGCAGCAGAGTCTACTTTGCCAACCAGCAGGTACGTTACTGTGTGGAAGGGAGCACGCTCACCCGTTCCATTGCCCCCATTGGTGCATCTTTACCTGCACAGGGCGTGCTGATGGCCGATTCTCTTCGAACGGGAGTGTTCTATCGGGAAACGTCGGCCTTTAACGCTGAAGGGGAGTTTGGCGTGCGCTTCGTGTTCGAGCGCAGAGGTGAGTCAGTCACCTTTAACCACAAGATAGGGGTGTTCAATGTCCCTTGATGCGCGCTCTGTAGGGCGGATGAGGGGCAGCGCCCTGATGATCGCCCTGTTTGTGATTGTGGTGATGGCGCTACTGGCGGCCGCTATGGGTCGTTTTTTGGTCGATAGCAGCGAGAAAAATACGGTGGAGGTGCGCAGCGTGCGCGCCCTGCTGGCTGCCCAGAGCGGGCTGGAAGTGGCGTTGTACCGGCTGTTCCCGAATCGTCCTCAGGTTTTGCCTGCTGTGTGCGATCCAAATGTGAGCGCACTGCCACTGCCGCTTCCAACCAGTCCTGGGTTGGCTGGCTGTCAGGTGGTCGTTCAGTGTACTCAGATACCCGTGACCTACAACGGTGGCCAAGCCAATGGTTATCGTCTCGAGAGTGTCGGAACCTGTGGTGGCTCTGACCCCAACAGTGGCAATAACAGTGCCAATCCAGATTTTGCCGTGAGTAGAACCTTGATGGTGGAAGCTTATGATGGAGGAACGCCTTGATGCGCAATATATGGTTAATCGCCGCTATCTGGCTATTTAGTAGCGCAGCATGCGCGTTTCAGACCATTGATACATCAGTTGTTTTTCCTGCCGTGACCCAGGGGCACAGGGGCGGTAACAACAGCTCATGCAATGCACTCGGTAATCCCGGTTTAATCCAGAATAATCAGGCCAAAATTTCGGGAACGGTTGGTGCTGCTCTGGCGTTTTGTTCTTCTAATAGAGGGGCTGGATTACCGACAGATGGGTGTGACAACAGTGATGGCTCCCGGCGTCAGTGCACAGTCTCGGGCGCTACGATTTTTGGGCTCTCTGTCACTGGAGGCAATGCGTTTCTGACAAGTACCGGGAGCAGTGGCGGTGTGTCGTCCTGTAATCCGGGACAGACTATCAATTTGGGCAGTGCAAGCCAGTATCAGTTTTCGAGCATCTCTCTTTATAACAGTTGTACTGCGACATTCTCTTCGGCACGAACTGATTACCGCATTCAAAAGCTGGAACTAGGGATCGGGGCCAAAGTGGTGTTGCCAACCGGTGAGTACTGGGTCGACCAACTTAAGCTGAGCCAAGGGGCTGAGATTGAGATCCAAGGGGATGTAAAGCTCTTTGTCAATCAAGTCATCGAGATGAATGGCGCGGTATTAAATCGTTCCAATTTGGGATCATTAATACTATTTGGTTATCAGGATATCGTTCTTAACAGCGATACCCTGATCAATGGTTATGTCTATTCTGACAAGTCGTTGACCATGAATAATTCCGCCGTTATCAATGGCCGTACTACCAGCCACTCCTTGACGATGGCGAGTAGCAGTGCTATCAACGATCAGTCTTTTATCCCTGCGCTGACCTGTTTTAGCGATAACTTCTCATCCAGCACACTGAGCAGTGATTGGGTGGTGAAGACCAGTAGTGGATCTTTTACCCCATCAATTGTCAGTGGTCGTTTGCGTCTGACCCAAGCTGCGAGCAATCAAGCTACGTCGACAACCTATCTGCGTCTTTTTCCTGCAGCCAATAATCTGGTGACAATATCTTTCAATCATTATGCCCATAGTGGTTCCGGAGCTGATGGTATGGCGGTGGTATTTTCTGATGCCAGTGTGACGCCGCAACCGGGTGCTTTTGGCGGGCCATTGGGTTACGGATTCAAACCAGGTATATCCGGTTTCGCTGGTGGCTGGCTGGGGATCGGCTTTGATGAATATGGCAACTTCTCCGGAGAAGGCGGAAATTACAACGTGGGCCGGCGTAAGCAAGCTGTAGTCATTCGAGGTTCAGGTTCAGGTACCAGTGGCTACAACTACCTTAAAGGCACCTGTAACGATGGCAAGACGAATACAGGAGGCAACTGCCTGAGGCCTGCGGTAGATGGCAATCGCAACGCTAATCACAAATACCAGCTCACGATCGATTCACGCATCAGCGGTCAGTCGATGGTGAAAGTGGAGCGGGATACCGGCAGGGGCTATGCCACTCTGATCGACTGGTTCAATGCCCAGAGTCAGAGTGGTCAGGCTCAGGTTCCGGGTGATTTCTTGCTCTCCCTTACCGGCTCAACGGGCGGCTCCACCAACGTGCACGAGCTCGATAACGTGCAGATCTGTGCCCTGAAATCCAATCCGGTCGGGGTGCAGATCGATCACTTCCAGCTCGATCACTCCGGTCAGGCACTGACGTGTAATCCCGAGACAGTGACGGTCAAGGCGTGCGCCAATGTGGCTTGCACCACCCTGATCACAGACCTTGTGACCGCGACCCTGAGTCTTACGCCTACTTCTGCCAGCAATGGTTGGATTAACGGTAATACGGTGACCTTCAAGGGCGGTTCCACTACCATTCAGCTGCGCAACAACACGACCACGGCGGTCACTATCGGGGTGTCCGGCTCGACTCCGACGACCAAACCATTCAGTTCCACCCTATGCAAGGCTGGTGCCGGGACTCCCAGTGCGGCAGCCTGTACCCTGAATTTTGCCGATAGTGGCTTTATCTTCGATGTGTTGGATACCTATTCCAACCAGCCTCAGGATGTGACGATCAGTGCGGTTAAAAAAGACGACATTACCAAACAATGTGTGCCCGGATTCACCGGGGTGAGGTCGGTCGGTTTTTGGGGAACGTACAACAATCCAAATACCAATAGCTTTGGTAGCAAGATTTCCATCGATGGCAATGCCATTGCTACTTATGCCGCCAGTGTTCCTTTGCCAACGCCAACCACCCTCAACCTGACTTTCGATAATCAGGGTAAGGCGACCTTGCAAAAAGTGACCTACCCAGATGCGGGTCAGATGCAGCTTTCAGCCAGTCATAATGGCAGTGGTGAGACGGCGGGTCTGGTGATGACGGGGTCCGACAAGTTTGTGGCACGTCCTGTCGGCTTGTGTATAACCCCTCCACAAGGGGTCTGTGCGGCAGGTAATAGCAGCTGTCCAGTGTTCAAAAAAGCGGGAGAGACATTCCAGATAGACCTCAAGGCGATGGCCTGGGAATCTGCCAATGATAGCGATATCTGCGTCGGGAATCAGACCACGCCCAACTTTGCCCTGACCAATATTGCCCTGGGCAGTACGCTGGTAGCGCCAAACCCGGGCACCAATGCCGCACTGGGCACCAGCCGCTATAACCATGTTGCCGCGAGCAGCAGCCTCAATAGCGTTAGCCAGACGGTGAGCGAGGTGGGCGTCTTCAGAATGACGGCGACCCCGCCTGCCAACGGTTACTTCACTTACACCATTCCCTCTGCGCAGAGCCAGCCGGTGGGGCGTTTTATCCCGGCCGACTTCAATCTGGTCAGTGGCGACATAGTGCCGGCCTGCAATGCGTTCTCTTATATGGGGCAGCCCTTTGGCGTCACGCTGGATGTGCTGGCTCGGAACACGACTGGTGGTCAGACCCAGAACTATACGGGGCTCTTTGCCAAGGGGGATGCCTATCTCTCGGTTGCCAACAACAAGGATGGTAACTCCCTGTCGAGCCGCTTGCGCAGCTTGTCGACGCTGCCTTGGGTCAATGGGCGGGCGCAGTTTGCCGGTAATAGTGAGTTTGTGCGTCTCGCCGACACTCAACAGGACGGCCCATACAAATCTTTGCTGTTTGGTCTGTATATGAAAGACAACGATGGCGACAAAACATTGATTGCCAGCCCCAACTTCAACGATGCCGTGGTCGGCAATTGCAGCGGCAGTGGCTGCAATGCTCGTCTGATCGACAGTGTGCCCATGCAAGTCTATTTCGGCCGCCTGCTGGCAGGTACGGGAGCGGGCCTGGCCTCTGCGCCGTTAGCCGTGCCGTTGCAGATGCAATATTACGAAGCGGGCAACTGGCAGTTGAACAAGCTGGATCAATGTACGGAGCTCTCTTTGGCCAATCAGGGGTTCACTTTCCTCAATCCGAGTCAGACGTTTGATGCGACCAGTCGCGATTTGAATCTGGGCGCCAGTCGCAAGATCAGGTTGGGGCTGGGGGATCCGCCCCCGGGAGTGATGTTGGCTAGAGCCAAAGATGGCGAGATCATGTTCCAGTTTGCCAAGCCGGAGATCTCGGTACGCATCCCCTACAAGGTTGATTTGTCAAAACAGCCATCACAGCCGCGCTGGTTGTCAGATCCAATTACCCTGCAAGGGGAGGCCATTTTCGGCTCCAGCCGGGGTAATGACAGAATTATTTATCGGCGCGAAGTAATGCCGTAATGGAGGCGGGGCGGCGGATCTTCGTGATCTTCCCCCCTATCTTCTTGTTTATTAGCGTTTGTCTGCCTGTGCGAGTGAGTGATGACTCGCATTTTTGTCGCGCCTGATGGGTTGGCGACAGTTTGAGCGCTTGCCCATTGGGGTGGGCATTGGTAAAGTTAGCCGGTTTTCTGCACCTCCAAATTCTTAGGATTTCCCGTAGCCATGTTCAAAAAGCTCAGAGGCGTCTTTTCCAACGATCTGTCGATCGACTTGGGAACTGCCAACACCCTGATCTACGTAAAAGATCAAGGGATCGTCCTTAACGAACCCTCAGTTGTCGCCATTCGCCAAGAGCGCGGGAACGCCAAATCGGTCGCTGCCGTCGGTCATGCCGCCAAGCAGATGCTGGGTCGTACCCCTGGCAACATCTCCGCCATCCGTCCGATGAAAGACGGCGTCATTGCCGACTTCTACGTGACCGAGAAGATGCTGCAGCACTTCATCAAGCAGGTTCACGACAACAATTATTTCCGCCCCAGCCCCCGTGTGCTGGTGTGTGTGCCGTGTGGCTCTACCCAGGTAGAGCGCCGTGCCATCAAGGAATCCGCACTGGGCGCCGGTGCCCGCGAGGTCTATCTGATCGACGAGCCTATGGCTGCTGCCATCGGTGCCGGCCTGCCGGTGTCCGAAGCGACCGGTTCCATGGTGGTCGATATCGGTGGTGGTACCACTGAAGTGGCCATCATCTCTCTAAACGGTGTGGTCTACTCCCAGTCCGTCCGTATCGGTGGCGACAAGTTTGACGAGGCGATCATCAGCTACGTCCGTCGCAACTACGGCAGCCTGATCGGTGAAGCGACTGCCGAGCGCATCAAGCACGAGATCGGCTCCGCCTATCCGGGCGAAGAGGTGCGCGAGATTGAAGTCCGTGGTCGCAACCTGGCTGAAGGTGTACCGCGCAGCTTCACTCTCAACTCCAACGAAATCCTGGAAGCGCTGCAAGAGCCGCTGTCCGGTATCGTGGCTGCCGTCATGGTGGCGCTGGAGCAATCTCCGCCGGAACTGGCTTCCGACATCTCCGAGCGCGGCATGGTGCTGACCGGTGGTGGCGCACTGCTGAAAGATATCGACCGTCTGCTGATGGAAGAGACCGGCATTCCTGTCGTCGTGGCCGAAGATCCCCTCACCTGTGTGGCCCGTGGCGGCGGCAAGGCGCTGGAGCTGATCGATATGCACGGTGGCGATCTGTTCCACTACGAATAAGACCCAAAGCCGGCCAGCGCGCCGGCTCTTTTTTGACGACCCATGAAACCCATTTTTGGTAGAGGCCCTTCGCTTCAGTTACGGTTGTTTCTCGCCGTCATCATCTCCATTGCTGCCATCGTAGCGGACTCTCGCTTCGGTGTGTTTACCCATGTCCGCGTCTACCTCAGTTCGCTCGTCAGCCCGCTGCAATACATGGCCAATGCGCCAGGTATCATGCTCGATACCATGTCTACCCAGGTGCAGACCCGGGCCGGTCTCATCGAACAAACCAAGCAGCAGGAACAACAGCTGTTCACCCTGCGTTCGCGCCTGCTCAAGATGGATCATCTGGAGCACGAGAACCAGCGTCTGCGTGAGCTGCTTGGTTCCCCGGTACACAAGGAGTCCCGCAAGATGGTGGCCGAGCTGCTGTCGGTGGATTCCGACCCCTTCAGCCATCAGGTGCTGATCAACAAGGGGGCGCTGGATGGTGTCTACAATGGTCAGCCGGTGATCAACGATCAGGGGGTGATAGGTCAGGTGCTGCACGTGGGCTCCACTACCAGCCGCGTCCTGCTCATTACCGACTCCAGTCACGGCATCCCGGTACGGGTGCTGCGCAACGACCTGCGTGCCATTGCCTCCGGTAGTGGCGAGCTGGACAAGCTGGAGCTGCGTAACTTGCCACGCAACACGGACGTGCAAGTGGGCGACCTGCTGGTCACCTCCGGCCTTGGCGGCCGCTTCCCGGAAGGTTATCCGGTGGCGACCGTGACCCGCTCCGACTATGTGGAGGGCAAGCCCTTCGCCCAGGTCGAGGCCAAGCCGCTGGTGGAATTGGACAGATTGCGCTACCTGCTGCTGCTGTGGACCGACAAGAATCCGGACGTGCATGATGATGAAGAGGCGCCGCCGGCCCCGGCTGCTGCATCGGTCGCGCTGAGCTCGACTGCGGGAGCGACGCACTGATGTTGCAACCCGCCAGCGGCAGGATCTGGATCTGGATCTCGATTCTGCTGGCTCTGTGCCTGTCGATCCTGCCGCTTCCCTTTCAATTTGAACCCTTCCGTCCGGATTGGCTCGCCATGGTGCTCATCTACTGGGCGCTGGCGCTGCCGCATCGGACCAACGTCGGCTCTGCCTGGGTGGCGGGCCTGCTGCTGGATGTGCTGCTGGGCAGCACCCTCGGCGTGCGGGCCATGGCCATGGCCATCACCACCTATCTGGCGGCCTTCCAGTTTCAGAAGATCCGCAACTTCTCCCTCTGGCAACAGGCGCTGATCATTGGCTGCCTCTCGCTGGTGGGCAAGGTGACCATCTTCTGGGCCGAACACCTGTTCAGCCGTGCCAGCCTCAATCTTGCCTACTTTTGGTCGACCCTGAGCACGATGCTAATATGGCCCTGGGTGTTTCTGGTCTTGCGCAAGGTGCGTCGTCGCTTCAATATCAAGTGAATATGTGCAAAAACAATGCATTGTAACCTTACCTCCTCTCATTAAGTGAATATGAACAAGCACAACGAACTGCAACTCTATCTCGCCTCGGGCTCGCCCCGCCGCCATGAACTGCTTGCCCAGCTGGGGTACCGCTTCGAGGTGCTAAAACTGGATGTGCCGGAGCGGCGGGAAGAGGGTGAAAAGGCACAGGATTACGTCTGCCGCCTCGCCCGTGACAAAGCGATGGCCGGCGTGGCCGCCGCCCCTGCGGCTCTGCCGGTGCTGGGCGCCGACACCATAGTCGTGCTGGGTGACAGGGTGCTCGAGAAGCCGTCCGACCTGCTCGATGCCAAAGACATGCTGGAGGCGCTCTCCGGCAAGGTGCATCAGGTGATGACGGCGGTGGCGCTGGCTACCCCGGAGCGCTGCGATGTGCGCTTGGTCACCACCAATGTGGCATTTCGCAAGCTGGATGAGGCCGAGATCGAGGCCTACTGGCGCACGGGTGAGCCCTGTGACAAGGCCGGTGCCTATGCGATTCAAGGGATTGCGGGCAAGTTTGTCAGCCGCATCGAGGGGAGCTACAGCGCCGTGGTCGGCCTGCCCCTGCTGGAAACGGATCTGCTGATCAAGCATCATCTGGAACAGTCTCGGTAATCTATCCGCCAGCCGTGTTCTGCAAGGCCCGTTCAGCGGGCAGGCACAGGGTCGGAACATGGCGGTCAGAATTTGAAGCCATCACAGGCAAGGCAGGGGTCGGTGAAACTCGCCGGCTGTTTCTTACTGCGTTACTCACCGGGCACGTGCCGGTTTGGCTGCCAGAATTTAAAACTAGAAAGGCAAGGTAACTTATGTCGGTAGAACTGCTGGTGAACGTCACCCCCTCCGAAACCCGGGTTGCCCTGGTCGAAAACGGTCTGCTGCAGGAAGTGCACGTAGAGCGTCAGGCCAAGCGCGGCATAGTGGGCAACATCTACAAAGGCAAGATCAGCCGAGTGCTGCCCGGCATGCAGGCGGCGTTCGTCGATATCGGCATGGACAAGGCGGCCTTCCTGCACGCTTCCGACATAGTGCCGCACACCGAGTGCGTGGCGGTGAAGGAGAAGGAGCAGTTCCAGGTTGGCAACATCGCCGAGCTGGTACGCCAGGGGCAGGACATCATGGTGCAGGTGGTGAAAGATCCGCTGGGTACCAAGGGCGCCCGTCTCACCACCGACATCACCTTGCCGTCCCGCTATCTGGTGTTTATGCCGGGGAGTGCGCATGTGGGGGTGTCCCAGCGCATCGAATCCGAAGCGGAGCGCGAGCGCCTCAAGCGTACCGTGGCCAGCTATGTGGATGATCTCGGTGGCTACATCATTCGCACCGCCGCCGAAGGGGTGGGGGAGCAGGAGCTGGAGCAGGACGCTGCCTTCCTCAAGCGATTGTGGCGCAAGATCCTGGAGCGCAAGCACAAATACCCGCCCTGCAAGATCCTCTACGAAGATCCCAGCTTGGCATTTCGGGTGGTGCGCGATTTCGTCGGCGCCGAGCTCGACAAGATCCGGGTCGACTCACGCCAGAGCTTCGATCAGCTCAAGCGCTTCACCGAGGAGTACGTGCCCGAACTGGCCGGCAAGCTGGAGTACTACTCCGGCGAGTCACCCATCTTCGATCTCTACGACGTGGAGAACGAGATCCAGCGTGCGCTGGATCGCAAGGTAGAGCTGAAATCCGGCGGCTACCTCATCATCGACCAGACCGAAGCCATGACCACGGTGGACATCAACACGGGTGCCTTCGTTGGCCATCGCAATCTGGAAGAGACCATCTTCAATACCAACGTCGAGGCGACCGCGGCCATCGCCCGCCAGCTGCGCTTGCGCAACCTCGGTGGCATCATCATCATCGACTTCATCGACATGCAGTCCGAGGATCACCGCCGGCGGGTACTGCACAGCCTGGAGCAGGCGCTCTCCAAAGACAGGGCCAAGACCAACGTCAATGGCTTCTCCCAGCTCGGTCTGGTGGAGATGACCCGCAAGCGTACCCGCGAGAGCCTGGAGCACGTGCTCTGCTCCGAGTGCCCCGAGTGCAAGGGGCGCGGTCGGGTCAAGACGGTGGAGTCGGTCTGCTTCGAGATCCTGCGGGAGCTCATCCGGGTCAATCGCGCCTACGATGCGGATCAGTTCACCGTCTACGCTGCGCCGGCCGTGGCCGACTACCTGCGGGGCGAAGAGTCCCACAGCCTCGCCGAGCTGGAGGTGTTTATCGGCAAGCAGGTCCGGGTGGTGAGTGAACCGCTCTGCGGTCAGGAACAATTCGATGTGGTGATGATGTAATTGGTCTATCGCTGGCTGAGTCGGGGCTGGTTAGCCCTCGGGGTCTTCTTCGTGCTGCTGGCCATCCTGGTCAGTCTGGTGCGCGTTGGAGGTCCCTTACTCAACCAGCATAGACAGGCACTGCTCGACACCCTGCTGGCCGACAGCAAGCTGGAAGCCAGCGTTGATCGCATCGGCCTGGACTGGACCCAACGCGGCCCAGCCCTCGAACTGCAACAGCTGGTGATCGCGCCCGATTCCGGTCGTTTCGCTGTGCGCCTTGGCAAGGTGTGGGCGCACCTCGACTTCTGGCGCTCCCTCAACGAGCTTAAACCCGTGTTTGGGCAGCTCATCTTGAGCGATGGCGACATAGCCCTGGATCTGGCCCAGCCAGCCGACCCCGAGCCCCGTAACGGCCGCGATCAGCAGCAAGCATTGCTGCGCTTCCTGCTGACCCAGCTCTCCACTTTCGACATTCATGACACCCGCCTCAGCCTGACCACGGCGCTGGGGGAGGTGCGGGCCCTCGACATCGCCCAGCTGCGCTGGCAGAACCGCGGCAAGCGCCATCAGGGAGTCGGCAAGGCCTATCTCATCAACGGGGTGGGCGAGAGCACCATAGATCTCATTCTGGATGTGGATGCGCCTGAAGCGCGGTTCGAGCGTCTCAAGGGCCAGCTCTATCTGGAAGCCAGCCAGCTCGATATCAGCCCCATGCTGGCACGGATCCACGCTGGCGAGCCACGGGTGGCCGGCCAGCTCGATTTTCAGCTCTGGAGCACGTTTGCCAGCGGCCAGCTGGGGGAATCCGTGCTGGCGTTTGGCAACAACTACCTGATCTGGAAGGATGAGAAACAGGGTGCCATGCACCGTCTTGGCCTGCAGGGCGGCAAGATCCAGCTGCACCGGGATGGCGAAGAGTGGCAGCTTGCCAGCCATGACGTGACCTTCAAACTCGATGGCAAGCGCTGGCTGCAGAGCCGCTTGCAGCTCGAGCGGGTTGGCTCCCGCATTCAGGGGTATTTGCCCGCCATCGATCTGGATCAGGTCGCCAATCTGAGCCAGCTGGTCTCCGGCCTCTACCCAGAGCTGACCGAGACCCTCAAGCACACCCGTCCGACCGGCAAGGTCCAGGACCTTATCCTGCAGGCTGACGCCGACTGGCGCGGGCTCTCTCTTAGCGGCCAGCTCTCCCACATCAAGGTCACGGCCTGGCAGGATGTGCCCGGCGTGGAGGATCTCAACGGTGAGTTCTGGCTGACCCCGATCGGCGGCAGCGCCCGGTTGGCACTGGACAAGGACAAGGTGGATCCGGCTCGCCACTTCAAGGAGCCGATCCCGGTCGACAGCTTCTCGGCGCGGCTCGACTGGTGGCAGGATCCCAGGGGCTGGGTGCTCTATGGTCAGGACGTGGCGCTGGACAACCCGGATTTGACCCTCGCCAGTCGTTTCAGAATGGATCTCTTTGAGCACACCTTCCTCGCCCTGACCGGTCGTATCAACGTCAAGAATGCGGGTAATGCGGATCGCTACTACCCCTTGCAGGTGATGGGCAAGGGCCTGGTGGACTACCTGAGCGGTGCCATCAAGGGCGGTCAGGCCAAGGGCGCGGATCTGCTCTGGTACGGCGAGTTCAAGGATTTCCCCTTCAGCAAGGGTGAGGGGATCTTCCAGGTGGCGGTGCCGCTGGAACAGGCCACTTTCCGGTTTTTCCCCGGTTGGCAACCGCTCACCGAGCTGCAGATCGATCTGCTGTTCCAGAATGCCAGCCTCGATATGCACAGCCGTTCCACCCACCTTGGCAAGGCAAGATCCGACTCGGTGCATGCCTGGATCCCGGATCTCTACCCGGGCGCCCACCTCTATGTGGATGCCAAGGTACAGGGGGAGGGCAAGGCCATCAGCGACTACCTGCAGGATTCTCCGCTGGGGGATTCTGTCGGTCAGGCGCTGCGGGAGATCGAGATCCGGGGCCCGCTCAAGGGCTCGGTCAAGCTGGATATCCCCCTCGATGGCGAGAGTGAGGTCAAGGCGAACGGTGATGCCCTGTTCAGCAACAACAAGGTGCGGGTCGCCAGCCTGGATCTGCCGCTGGAGAAAGTGCAGGGCCGCCTCGAATATGACAACGAACAGACCCGTTTCAGTAATCTCAAGGCCAGCCTGTGGAACCAGCCGCTGACCCTGGACTATCAGGGCCAGCAGCTGCCGAACCGTTATCAGGTCGATCTCAAGTTCAAGGGGCAGTGGGACAGCCGCCGCGAGCAGCGCAAGATCCCCGCTCTCGATATCCTCAAGGGGCGCAGCAACTGGGCTGGCACCCTGGGGCTGACGCTGCCCAACGACAAGCCGTTCAGCTTCCAGTTGGCGCTGGATTCCAACCTGCAGGGCATGGGGCTGGATCTGCCCTCACCGCTGACCAAGGCTGCCAACAGCCGTTTGCCGCTCAAGGTGACCGCCCGTGGCCGCGACGGCAGCGCCGACATTCGCGCCGTGCTGGGGGCGGATGTGGATATGCAGAGCCGGTTGGTTTATGGCGATGGCGCGCCTTACCTCAGCCGGGTACGGGTGGACGTGGGTCAGCCCGGGGCCCGGGTGCTGCGTGACAAGCCCATGCTGCTGGTCATCAACCAGCAGCATGCGGACGTGGCCGGCTGGCTGGTCCGACTCAAGCAGTGGTTGCCTGTGAGCACGGCGCCGGGCGGCAATGCCGTGGTCGGCCCCGCCTTCTTGCCCCGGGAGTGGTGGGTGGATGGTCAGCTGGTCCGCGCCGACATCGGCAGCGCCACCCTCAAGGCGGTGCACTTCACCGTGGGGCCGACCAATCAGGCGACCGAGGTGATGATCGACAGCCCCGATGTGATGGGGGTGGTGCACCTGCCGGTGACCGGGCGTCAGCCCATAGAGGCGAAATTTGCCCGCATCTATTGGTCCGGCAATAGTTCGGATTTGAGCCCCAAGCCCGACGCCAGACAGGACAGGGCCATCATGGACGCCATTCCCTGGCTCACCTTCAGCTGTGTGGATTGCCGCTTCGGCGCTCTGCCGCTGGGGGAGGTAAAGGGAGAGCTGGTGCCTGGCGCCAACAAGCTGACCCTCAAGGATCTGGACATGCGGCTGGCGGGCAGCCAGCTGACCGGCACAGTGGACTGGCTGGCCCAGCCAGGCCGGATGCAAACCCATGCACGTGCCAACATACACAGCAACAACAGCGAGCTGCTGCTCAAGCGGCTCGGCTATACCTCGCCCATCGGCGATGCACCCGGCAAGATGGCGCTGGATCTGAACTGGAACGATGTGCCCTATCGGCTGGATGTGTCGACCCTGGCCGGCAGTGCCAACTATCAGCTGGAGGGGGGGACTCTGCGCGAGGTCAACGACAAAGGGGCGCGGCTGCTCTCCCTGCTCAGTCTCGATTCCCTGCTGCGCAAGCTGCGGCTCGATTTTCGCGATGTGTTCGACAAGGGCTTCTATTTCGAATCCATGTCCGCCTCCGCCACCATCAAGCAGGGGCAGGTCAGCAATGATGACTTCTACATGAAGGGGGCGGCGGGCAACCTGCGCGGTGAGGGGATTGCCGATCTGGTGCGCTGGCGGCTCGACTACGAGCTGAGCTTCTCTCCCAACCTGGGCGGCACCCTGCCGGTCCTGGCGGCTTTCTCCCTGACCCCGATCACCGGCCTCTATGTGCTGGCCCTCTCCAAGCTGCTGGAGCCCGTAGTGGACGTGGTGACCCGCATCGATTTTCGGGTCTCGGGTCCGCTGGATGCTCCCAAGTTGATCGAAGCGGGGCGGGACAGGGCTCGCATCAAGCTCAACCAGCAGCAGAAAGAGGCGGTCGATTCGGTGACACCCACTCTGCCGACGCAGGAAGTCACCCCCTTCCTGCTGACCCCAAAACAGGCGGGGCCCGCCCAGCGCTGAGGCTGGTGGCGGGTCTTGCCATCACAAGGAGTGAGCCATGACAAGAAGTGATGACCAGACGGACTTGCTTGCCATACCGCCGTTGCAGCGGACATTGGTGCAGGCGGTAGTGGCGTGTTTTGAACCCAGAGTCGAGGTGCTGGCTGCGGTAGTGGTCGGCTCTTTGGCCAAGGGCAAGGTGGATCGGGTTTCTGATGTGGATGTGCTGTTTATGGTGGAACCTGGCTTTCATCGTGATGGGCAGCCCTGTATTGATCGGTTTCTGGCGGGCAGAGAGGTGTTTCACTGTTGGCAGGGGGCGCATGGCAATGAGGGCTACTACTGGCGTTATATCTTTTATGATTTCACCAGCATCGAGATCCATCTGATCGATGTGAACGCAGAATTCCCTCTGGCTCGCCCATATCTGCCGCTGTTCGATAAAACCTCCTGCATTCGTGCGCTGGAGGTAGACGGCCCGGCGCCAAGCCATTGGGACTTTCCCGCCTATATGGCCGAAGGGGGTGGGCTGGTGTGGGAGCTGTTCGATTGCCTCAAATGGGCTGAGCGGGGCCAGCGTGGATTGGTCAGGCATCATCTGCGTAAACTGTTGGCCGAGATGGATAAAGACCCGAATATTGGGGATCGCGCTTAACGCGGACAAGGAGAGCGTCATGTGGTTAGCCGCAATACAGCTGGTATCAGGCCGCAGCTGGCAGGATAACCGGGAGCAGATTGCCGCCGAGCTGGCGGCGCTGCCAATCGAGCGGCCACTGCTGGTGCTGCTACCGGAGAACTTCGCCCTGTTTGGCGAGCGGCAGGGCTATCTGGATGGGGCCGAGGCGATCGGTGCTGGCCCCATCCAGCAGCAGCTGGCCGAGTGGGCCCGCGACTATGGCATCTGGCTGGTGGCCGGGGCTATGCCGACTACCATCGCAGGTGCAGCGCATATTCACACCAGCTCGCTGGTGTTCGACCCGAGTGGGGATCTCAAGGGGCACTACCACAAGATCCACCTGTTCGATGTGGATGTGGCCGACAATCAGGGCCGCTACCGGGAGTCGGAGACGTTCAGTCCAGGCCAGGAGTGCGTGCTGGTGGACTCCCCCTTTGGTCCCCTCGGCCTCTCTATCTGTTATGATCTGCGCTTTCCCGAGCTCTACCGCCAGCTGACCCGGGCTGGAGCCCGCGTGCTGCTGGTGCCTGCCGCCTTTACCGCCGTGACCGGCGAGGCGCACTGGGAACCGCTGCTGCGGGCCCGTGCCATCGAAAACCAGTGCTATGTGGTGGCCGCCAATCAGGGTGGTACCCACGAGACGGGGCGCCAGACCTGGGGCCACAGCATGGTGATCGACCCCTGGGGTCGGGTGCTGGCCTGCCAACCATCGGGCCGCGCCACCGTACTGGCACAGATGGATGCCGGGCTTGTCGACGAATTGAAGCGCACCATGCCCGTGATGGAGCACGCCCGTTTGCTCTGATGGTGCGCTGAAGAATAGAAACGCAGCCGTTTGCCGGTAGTGAACCACGCTCGGCTGTTGTGATTCCGGGGTGTCGATCTTGGGGTTGGCGGTGCAATTCACGGCGTGTATTGCACCCTGCGAATACGAACTGAACACCGGGCCACACCGGATGAATTAACCGTTACGACATCTCGCAGCGAGATTGGAGAAGAAGATTGAGTCTATTGAGCCAGGTTAGTGCCTCCCTGTTGGCCCCGCACGATCTCGACGAAGGTCGCCTGCAGCAGTTGCTCGGCAGTCTGATGAGCCATCAGGTGGAGTTCGGAGACCTCTATTTCCAGCGCAGCTGGCACGAGTCCTGGATGCTGGAAGATGGCATCGTCAAGGATGGCAGCTACAACATCGATCAGGGGGTCGGGGTGCGCGCCGTCAGCGGCGAGAAGACCGGCTTTGCCTACTCGGACGAGCTGAGCCTGCTGGCACTGCAACAGTCGGTGACCGCCGCCCGTGGCATCGCCGCTGCCGGGGCGCAGGGCAAGGTGAAGGCCTGGGCCCGCACAGAGGCCAACCTGCTCTATCCGGCCATGGATCCGCTGCAGACCCTCGACAAGCACCAGAAGATCGCCCTGCTGGAGCAGATGGACAAGTTTGCCCGCAGCCTGGATCCCGCCATCAATCAGGTGATGGCTTCCATCAGCGGTGTCTACGAAGAGATACTGGTGGCTGCCACCGATGGCACGCTCGCCGCC
Source organism: Aeromonas sp. 1HA1 (assembly GCF_029237385.1). NCBI lineage: Bacteria > Pseudomonadati > Pseudomonadota > Gammaproteobacteria > Aeromonadales > Aeromonadaceae > Aeromonas > Aeromonas sp. 1HA1. The sequence goes on along the minus strand of NZ_JAACGC010000001.1, from coordinate 75,899 downwards.
GATGTGCGCCCGCTGGTTCGCTTGTCGGTGACCGTCATCGCCGAGAAGGGGGATCGCCGCGAGCGTGGCAGTGCCGGCGGCGGTGGTCGCTGTGGCTATGATTATTTCCTGGAGCTGGACGGGCTGGAGAGCCGCGCCTTCGGCTATGTCCGTGAAGCGGTGCGCCAGGCGCTGGTGAACCTCGAAGCCATCGATGCACCGGCCGGTACCATGCCGGTGGTGCTCGGTGCCGGCTGGCCCGGCGTGCTGCTGCACGAGGCGGTGGGCCATGGTCTGGAGGGGGATTTCAACCGCAAGGGCTCTTCCGCTTTCGCTGGCCGCATCGGCGAGCAGGTTGCCTCCAAACACTGCACCATCGTCGACGACGGTACCCTGCCGGGGCGGCGGGGCTCCGTCAGCATAGATGACGAAGGGACGCCGGGCGGCTACAACGTGCTGATCGAGAACGGCATCCTCAAGGGCTATCTGCAAGACAAGCAGAATGCCCGCCTGATGGGCGTGCCGCTCACCGGCAATGGCCGCCGCGAATCCTATGCTGCCCTGCCGATGCCGCGCATGACCAATACTTACATGCTGGCGGGTCAGTATGATCCGGCCGAGATCATCGCCTCGGTGAAGAAAGGCATCTATGCCCCCAACTTCGGCGGCGGCCAGGTGGACATCACCTCCGGCAAGTTCGTCTTCTCCGCCTCCGAGGCCTACCTCATCGAGGATGGCAAGATCACCACTCCCATCAAGGGGGCGACGTTGATCGGCAATGGCCCCGAGGCGATGAGCCAAGTCTCCATGGTGGGTCGCGACCTCGCCCTCGATCGCGGTGTCGGCGTCTGCGGCAAGGAGGGGCAGAGTATTCCTGTCGGGGTCGGCCAGCCCACCCTCAAACTGGACCAGCTCACCGTGGGTGGCACCTCCTAGGTTGGGTCAACCGCGGCGCGCGTAACCCGATGCGGCATCTGCCACATCACACCCCGGCTCTTGCCGGGGCTTTGTCATTCAGGCAGACGGCAACCAACAAAAAGCCCCGGCACATGGCCGGGGCTGCTGGATAGGGGGACAGGGTCAATTGACCGATATGGCTCTGGCGTCTATGTAAAATCGCGCATTGCCTTGTGGATCGACCTTGATCTGGGCAATCAGACGATCGCTCTGCTTGTACTCCCACCGTGTTTTTATCCTGGCTAGGACGGGGCTGGCTGCACCGACCACATTCAGATATTCATGAAACAGGCTGTAGCTTCCAATCTCGGTCAGCATTTTTTCCATTTGCACATCTCCTGCTAGTGAGTGGGTGTCTTCACCCACAAACCTATCAAGCACACTCTGAATTGAGTCTGTACGAAAATCACACTAACTCGTTTGTGTGTCAGTAGCATGATCAGGCGCAAGATCAGTGGCGATTGTTGGAGGTTATGACACCGTTGTCAGTCAAGGCCGACGGGCATCCTCCAATAGTTCAAATGCACCGGACACATGTGGTAATGCCTGTGTCGTTTGTGCCGCAGGGGCGCCGTGGAACACGGGATCCTGCGCCACCTCTTTGATGCCGTTGATGCAGAACTGCATACCCATGCACACCAGCAGGAAACCCATGAGCCGGGTCATGGCGTCTATGCCGGTGGCGCCGAGGATCTTGCAGACAGGATCCGCCAGCTTGAGCACGCCCCAGCTGAATATGCTCATCAGGGCGAAGGCGGTCACTGTGGCGGCATAGATGGTGAAACGGTTGTACTCGTCGGGCAGCTCGGCGATCTGGGCGGCGCCGCTGATCACCAGCGCCATGGTACCCGGCCCGCACATGCTTGGCATGGTCAGCGGTACGAAGGCGATGTTCTGGTTGATATCGACCTCTGCCTCCTGGTTCGGGGCCGGAAACAGCATGCGAAAGCCGATGAAGGCGATGATGAGCCCCCCTGCCAGGCGCAGGCCGGGAATGGAGATCCCGAACAGATCCAGGATGGAGGAGCCGATGAAGAAGCTGACGCAGAGGGTGCAGAACAGATAGATGGCGGCCAGATTGATCTGGCGGCGCACGTGCTCACGGGACATGCCCTTGCTCAGCCCCAGCAGCAGGGTGGCCGTGGTAGGCGGATTGACCATGGGCAGCAGGGCAAGCAAGGCGAGAAATACGACCTGAAAGAACATCTTGAGCCTCGAATAACAGAAATTGAAAGGGATAGTCCCGGGCTGGTCAGTCACCAGACCCGGTAGGGAGGCTAGCTTATGTCGGCCAAGCTGAACATATGCCGAATTAAAAAGCCCCTAAGGTCTGCGGGGCTCTTGGGTGGTTCAGGCCGCTTGTGGCGCCTTCTGCCGCTGTTGCAGCCAGAGTAGCAGGCCAATGGCAAAGCCCAGAGCCGACAGGCTCACCACATAGTGGGAGGGGGCCAGCATGTCGTTCTTCATCCACAGGGTGACCAGCATGGGGGTGAGGCCACCGAAGATAGCGTAGGCCACGTTGTAGGAGAACGATAATCCGGAGAAGCGCACCACAGCCGGGAAGGCGTTGACCATGACGTAGGGCACGGCGCCAACGATCCCGACCGCGAAGCCCGCCAGCATGTAGAGCGGCACCAGCAGATCTGTGCCCGCTGCCAGGCCATGGTAGAAGGCGTAGCTGGCGCCTGCCAGCAACAGGGAGCCCAGCATGAAGGTGGGACCACTGCCGATGGCATCGATCAGCCGGCCATAGAGGATGCAGCCCAGGGTCAGGGCCAGGATGGCCAGGGAGTTGGCTGTCAGCGCATCGGCGGGGCTGATGCCATGTACTTTCTGCAGGTAGGTGGGGGTCATCAGGATCACCACGACGATGCCGGCGGAGAGCAACCAGGTCAGCAGCATGGAGATCACCACGCTGCCCTTGTGGTTGCGCAGCACAGTCTTGAGCGGCAGCTCTTCTGCCAGGGCCTTGTTGGCCTGCATCTCGGCGAAAACAGGTGTCTCGTGTAGCCAGCGGCGCAGGTACATGGCGACGATGCCGAAGATGCCACCGAGCAGGAAGGGAACACGCCAGCCCCAGTCACTCACCTCGGCCGGGGTCAGGCTCTTGTTGACTGCGGTGGCGATGAGGGAACCCAGCAGTATGCCGGCCGTCAGCCCGGCGGTCAGGGTGCCACAGGCGAGCCCGACCCGGCGGGCGGGCACGTGCTCTGCCACGAACACCCAGGCACCCGGCACTTCACCACCGATGGCGGCTCCCTGCAGGATACGCAGACCCAGCAGGGCCAGCGGTGCACCTATACCCAACACGGCGTAGGTGGGAAGCAGGCCGATCAGCAGGGTAGGCAGTGCCATCAGCAATATGCTGAGGGTAAACATGCGCTTGCGGCCGATGAGATCGCCGAAGTGGGCCATGATAATGCCGCCAAGGGGGCGCGCCAGATAGCCAGCGGCGAAGATGCCGAACGTCTGGAACTGGCGCAGCCACTCGGGAATGTCGGCCGGGAAGAACAGCTCGCCAATCACCACGGCGAAGAAGACGAAGATGATGAAGTCGTAAAACTCCAGCGCACCGCCGAGGGCGGCCAGACTCAGGGTCTTGTAATCCTGTCGATTGAGGGGGCGGGCGTGATCGTGTTGTTGTGCGGTTGTCGTCATATCCGTATGTTTCCCATCGGTTTTTTTAGTTATTGTCGCCCCGGGCAAGGGGCATATACAGGTTATCGAGAGTATGCTGCCCGCCTCTGGTGTGTAAATCGCGTAATTCGCAACACTGTCTTGCAGCTTTTTGGTGCCGCGAAGCTGGGGAACCGGGCCCACACCCGGGATCCTGCTCCCGGGGTGAGTAACAACGATGATACCCGGGGACTCAGCCAGTTTCCGGGCACAAGACAACGGGATAAATCATGACGAAAACCAAGGTGCTGCTCTCCTGGAGCAGCGGTAAGGACAGCGCCTGGGCGCTGCACACATTGCGGCAGGATCCGGCCATTGAGGTGGTGGGTTTGTTTACCACGCTCAATCAGGCTTTCGAGCGGGTGGCCATGCACGGAGTGCGCAAGCAGTTGCTGATGCAGCAGGCCGAGTGCGTTGGCTTGCCGCTGACCACCATAGATCTGCCCTGGCCCTGCACCAATGAGGACTACGCCCGTATCATGACCGAGTTCATCGCGGGTGTGGTGGTGCAGGGGATCCGCCACATGGCATTTGGCGACCTCTTCCTCGAGGATGTGCGCGCTTATCGGGAGAAACAGCTGGTGGGAACGGGCATTGAGCCGCTGTTTCCACTGTGGGGCAGCGACACGGGCGAGCTGGCGCAGCAGATGATGGGGGCCGGCCTGAAGGCCAGGATAAGCTCCCTGGACCCGAAAAAACTGGACGCCAGCCTGGGCGGCCACGCATTTGATCCCGCCTTGCTGGCCCTCCTGCCCACCGGGGTGGACCCCTGCGGTGAGAATGGCGAGTTTCATACCTTGGCCTGGGATGGCCCCATGTTCTCCCGTCCGCTCGGGATCCGGGTAGGGGAAACCGTGCAGCGAGACGACTTTGTCTTTACCGATCTGCTACCCATCGAAGATTCATGTTCAGGCGTCAAATACTCCCTTTTGCTGGAGAATTCACAGTTTGAGGAATTGGATGGGGGCACCATTGACCCCTCTTTTGATTGCAGATGATGACTCCTTCTTATGACACACTTCTCTCGCCCGGCGCTGCTTGCCTCCTTGTTGGCGGCTGCGCTCTCTCTGCCTGCGCTGGCTGGTGACGCTGCGATCGTTCAGCCTGTTGCTGCCGGTGTCACCACAGTCACCCTCGCCCAGCAGGCCCCCATTCACTGGGTGTCGGTGGCGCAGATTGCCGCCAGTCTGGATGGCCTGCCGCCGATGGCGGTCGGCTTCGATATCGACGATACCCTGCTCTTCTCCAGCCCGGGCTTCTATCGCGGCAAGCAGGAGTTCTCGCCCAACGACGAGAGCTATCTGAAGAATCCCGCCTTCTGGGAGAAGATGAACAACGGCTGGGATGCGTTCAGTGTGCCCAAAGAGGTAGGCAAGGCGCTCATCGCCATGCATCTCAAACGCGGCGATCACATCTATTTCGTCACCGGTCGCTCGGCCACCAGGACCGAGACGGTGAGCCAGACGCTGCAGCAGACCATGGGGATCCCGACCGAGCGGCTCAATCCGGTGATCTGCGCCGGTGATGAACCGGGTCAGAACACCAAGGTGCAGTGGCTCAAGGATAAGCAGATGAAGATCTTCTACGGCGATGCGGATGGGGATATCAAGGCGGCGCAGGCCGTGGGTGTGCGTGGCATACGCCTGCTGCGGGCAGCCAACTCTACCTATCGGCCGCTGCCGCTGGCGGGCGCGTTGGGGGAAGAGGTAATCGTCAACTCCCAGTTCTGAACGCCGTCTGTTGGGTGGTAAAAGGGCCGGATCTTGTCAGGATCCGGCCCTTTTTTCGGGTACCTGGCGGGCGACCAACCAAGGTATTGCCGCTGGCGGGTTTGCCGTCTGCTCCAGGCTTGCCGCGCATCTCCTGATAGAAGGAGAGGCCTATGTAGCCGGTGCGATTCGCCGGGCTGAGGTACTTATTCGGCCCAGGGCATCTCGGGCAGGGAGTCCAGAAACTGAGCGTAACGCTCAAGGTTGAAGGCACCCTGTTCGGCTTCCATCGCCATCAGCTCGGCGCCGAGGGCACAGGCGATGTATTGCAGCGCCTCTTCCCGTGGGGTGCCCTTCATCACCAGTCGCATCAGGGTTGCCTTGACCTGCAACGGGTGGCCATCGATCAGCTGGTTGTCGACCATTTCCAGCAGGGTCTGTTCGTCAAAGAACTCGGTGGGTTCGCTCATGCTCAACTTCCTCGTCATGCCATTAAAGGGGGCCAGTATAGCCACAATGCTATTAACACATTGAAATATGTCGATAAAAACATTTTCGTGAGGCTGCTTTTTGTTACCCATACTTACTGAGGGTTTGCTGTCGGCAAACGAAAACCATCATAAAATTGTATGGACGGATATCAAGATGCCCACCATAGACTCGCTATTATCCAAGCCCCACAATCTGCCCAATGTGCCCGAAGTCATGCGCGATTTGGTGCAGACCTTCAGTGAGAAGGACCCGGATATCCTATTGATCGCCAAGAAGATCAACAAGGATCCCGTCATTTCTGCCAAGCTGCTGCGGCTGGCCAATTCCGCCAAGTTTGGCGGCAGTCGCCAGGTCGGCACCGTCAACGAAGCGGTCGTGCGACTCGGGGTCGATGTGGTGCGCAACATGGTGCTGGCGTGCGGCCTGACAGGCTCCATCAATGCGGTGCCCGGCATCGACCTCAAACACTTCTGGGGCAAGGTGTTCGACGTGGCGGAGCTGGCCAGACGGCTCGCCAAGCTCAAGGGTATGAAGGGGGAGGAGGTGTTCACCTGCGCCCTGCTCTATGACATGGGGCGACTCATCATGCATGTAGGATTGCCGGAAAACATGGTAAACCACATCAAGGATCTGGAGCCGAGCAAGGGGCGCGCCAAGGCAGAGGAGCTGGTGGTCGGCTTCAACTATGCCCAGACCGGGGCGGAGATGGCCAGGCGCTGGCAATTTCCCCTCAGCATCTGCCACGCGGTGGAGTATCACTACAACCCCTTGCTGGCCAAAGAGTTCTCTGCCGAGGCTGCGCTTATCCACCTGGGCATAGTGCTGGCGGCGCAATCGGATGTGGGGGAGGAGGCGCCCCCCGAGTGGCCCACTCAGGTGGCCGAGCGACTCGGTCTGGCCTGGCCGGATTGTGCCGCCGTGTTCATGGCCTTGCGCGAGCAGGGCAATGGTTATGCGGGCCTGCTGGCGGCCTGAGTCCGCTCATCTTGCTATCGGGGTCGCACTGCGGCCCTTTTTCATGGGGTTTACCTTGCCAACGAGGCGGAGCAGGGGCAGTCTTGAGGGCCTTTTTTGCTGAAAGAGTCCTTGCCATGATCCTCTCCGAGCGCCTGCTGCTGCGCGAACTGACCCTAGCCGATGCCCCCTTCATTCTCGCATTGCTTAACGATCCCGACTTTCACCGTTACATAGGGGATCGGGGGATACGTACCCTGCTCGACGCCGAAAACTACATCCAGCAGGGGCCTGCCGTCAGCTATGCCCGTTATGGTCACGGGCTCTATCTGGTGGCGCGCAAGGAGGATGGTGCCAGCCTCGGTATCTGCGGTTTGATCAAGCGCGATACCCTGGAGCAGGTCGATATCGGTTATGCCTTCCTGCCGCAATATCGAGGTCAGGGTTACGGCATAGAAGCGGCGCAGGCCGCCCTTGCCGATGGCAAAAACCGCTTGGGGATTGGGCAAGTGGTCGCCATCGTCACGCCGGGCAACGAGCGATCGGTGGCACTGCTGGCCAAGCTGGGGCTGGTGCGCAGTCGTCTGGTCAAGCTGAGTGAGGATGCTGACGAGTGTCTGCTGCTGGAACAGGCTTGAAAGCCTTTTATGGTGGTTGCTGGCAGGCATTGGCGCTGATAATCCGTGCTCCATCATCGTCTCTCTGCAAGCCATGGGCTGATGCAGCAACAGACTGAATAATATGAGTAATTAGCATGATTATCCCATTGGAAATCCGCCTGATAGCCGTCGTTATGGCCTTCATCCACATAGCAGCCGGCACCCTTCCCAGCACTAGATAAAATTGCACCAGCGTATCGTGATGGTTTGGGGAGTCGCTGGTTTGCTGAACCCGCCCTGGCTGGCCAGTTGCAGCCCCTTGGCAAAGCTGGCCTCACCACTTAACGCTTTCAGTTCGGCAATATCGATCAGTTCATCGAAATGGGTGGAATGGCGGGCCAAGGCACTCTCCTTCTGTGGCGTGATGGCAGTGAGAGGATGCGATATCGCGCATCGGGTGATGGGCGAGCTTAGCGGAAGAAGATCTCGTCAAATCCTGCTGCCTCATCCCAGGCAGCATACTCGCGTTCATCCCAGCGCTTTGCCAGATATGGCTTGAGGGTCTGCAGGGTAGTGATGGTCGCCAACTGTGTATGCAGCTGCTTGATGTCGCGCTGCAGATAGTGCTGGTGATCCTCGAACGCGAGATCGGTCTTCTTCTTCGAACTCTGTTTGAACTTATGCAAGACAGCCCCCTGCACCCCCTCGGTACCCCCGTAGTAACGGACCTTCAGCTCACATATCTTCAGCTTGAGCGCGGGGTTGATGGCCGCGAGGTTCTCCTCGCTCAGCAGGTTTTCTGCCTCGGGCAGATGGCTATGGGCCAGTTGCAGCAGGGTAAACAGATCCCGTTGTTCCCAGGCGAGGCTGAGCTCACCCATGATGCGAGTCTTCGCATCCCGCTGTGCCGGGTCCTGCTCCCGGTCGGGGTGCAGCGCCATCGCCAGTTTGCGATAGAGCTGTTTGAGGGTCGAGCTGTCGAGCAGCAGCTCAACCCTGGCGACCTCGTCCGGATGGACGTGGTCATGGCGGGTCTGCCAGCGTTCGAATGACTCATCACTGGCAAACGCTTCCTCGGCAAAGTCCGGCTCTTCGTCGTCCCACTCTGCTGCACCGGCGCCACCAGCCCTTCTCATTTCCGCTTGCGCTTTCATATAGTCGCGCAGCTTCTCGGGGTGTCTGACCATCTCGCGCAGCACCTCGATATCATCGGGGCTGTCACCGAACGCCTCTTGCAGCATGTGAGTGATAAAGTCGCAGCTCGCCTCGAGCTGCGCTTCATCAAGCTGGGTGACACTGCCCGATTGCACCGCCATATAGAGTGACTCCAGATCCAGCTCTCCCCGAAACGGGTTGGATTCAAGATATTCCATCAACTCATTGAGCCAGTCATGGAGCATCTCGCGTTGCCATTGGGTAAAACTCTTGCGGGCGGTAAATCCGGCCAGCCGCTGGCAAAGCTGAAAAATCAACGCGCACTGTTGACGTTCGAGGGGTTCAATGTCGCTGACAAAGCGCTGATAGATGCCTGCCCCCTCCTGCTCCTGTTTGGCCAGTTTGGCCTGCAGCTTCTCGATGTCTTGCCACTGACGATGAAAAGAGGCAAGGGCCGGATTATCGTGGCGCGGCTCGACCGCTTTGCGCTTGGCCGAGGTTTTACGCTTGGTCAGTGACATGGGGGCTCCAGGGGAATGGTCAGAGATTCAACAACCTGCATCGGTCGTTGCCGTGGGCAGATTAACAGAGGGAAATAGCACTGACTACTTCCGGGGGAGAGGGAAAAGTGGCGAACGCCGCCAGCGGCGAACCTGTGCCCAAGGTTGGCAAGGGGTCGCGAACATCTGATTACGCTTCGCTGATCAAACCTGCGGGATCGGCGGAGAATGTCCGTTCAGCCCCTTGCGTCAGCCTTGGCAGAATGGGTCATGGGCCTTCAGGACATAGAAGTTGCTGCGCTCGGGCATGGTCACTCTTTCGTAAAGTAATCCGAATCCAGAGTCTTGATGGTGCGGGTCTGGCGCTTGCCATTGCCCTGCGACACCTTGAGTGCTACAGGCATCATGGCTTTATGGCCGGTTATCGTTTCGGGGTGATCAGTGCGAGATAAAACAGAGGCTTATCTTGCCACTGCGACTTGAATGGAGTTGCTGGGCATGTTGCGGATTGTGGGCTTGATCTGCTGAGGCGTGCGGGGGAGGTCAGGTCAGTGGCAACCTTGCGCTGGTATCAGCTGATGTTGCCTTGATGGTGGTCACTTGGGTGGTGACCAAGCAGCAAAGAGGCCGCCGTGAGTTGCGGCCTGTCTGCATCGGGCGCTGCCGCTTGGCAGGCAGGATCAGTTGAGGTCTTCGATGGAGAACTCGCCAGCGATACCATCACAGGAGATGGCGAAACCGCCGCTGAAGCGGGTGCTGAACTGGATCAGAAACGCATCGGAATCCTGCTCTTGCACAGGCAGGTTGATGGGCTTGCTACGACGCAGGGGCTTGTGTGTATGTATGGTTTTCATCATTGTATTTCTCTATATAAATTAAGTGTTTGCTCCTTGTTTTTGCAAATTTCAGGTTAATGGGCGCGGCCAACCTGTGGGGTCGACAAGCGCGCAGGAATACCCAGCCCGAGTCACGGGCGTCTGCACTGTCAAGGAATATGCTGATGCATAAATCAAATTGGGTGGGCAGATCGGGTCTGCACCGTGAGAGCCGGGCAACGCAGGCAGACAGCCTGACGGTTCTCAAGGCGAGTAAATCAGAGGAAGGTTATGTGGGTACTGGCAGGATTCATCTAACGTTGAAGCATTGCGAACATAAACAGGGCTGATTAACTAGCCGGCGCGCATTCTCTCCTCGATATGAATAAAAAGCAAACAATTATTTGGTGGTTTTGTATCAAATCCGTTTTTTTCGGTATCGCCAGTCACAAAAAGGGCTCCCGTCGGGAGCCCTTTTGCATGGTGCCAACAGTGATCAGCGGGTGACTCAGTAGTCGCCGCAGGCCTTCTTGGCGGCGGTGATCATAGGTGTAATGGTCATGCCCTGCACCACGATGGAGAACATCACCACCGAGTAGGTCATCACCAGTATGACCTGACGCAGATCGACGTTGTGCTCGGGTATCATCATGACACCGGAAGGCAGTGCCAGCGCCATGGCCATGGCCAGACCACCGCGCAGACCGCCCCAGGTGAGGATCCGTACCGAGAAGGTGTTGTAGTTGCGGAATTTGCGGAAAGCCATGTAGGGCAGCGACACGCTGATGAAGCGGGCGGCCAGACAGAGGGGAACCGCGATGACCAGCAGGATCCAGTCTTGCCAGGCGAGATCCAGCAACACCAGCGCCAGACCGATCAGCAGGAACAGCAGGGCGTTGAGGAACTGGTCCATCAACTCCCAGAAGTGATCCAGGTGATGGCGGCTCTGCTCGGAGAAGCCGGAGTGACGGGTCCAGTTGCCGATCATGATACCGGTGACCACCATGGCCAAGGCGCCGGAGACGCCGATCATGTTGGCCAGCGCAAAGCCGGCAGTCGGGATGCACAGGGTCAGCAGCAGCTCCAGGGAGCCGTCATCGGTGGCGCTGATCATCACGTGGGCGATGAGGCCCAGCACGGCGCCGAACAGTATGCCGCCGAGGGCTTCATGCAGGAACAGGCCTGCCACGCTGCCGAAGGTGGGTTCCACCCCGCCAAAGGCGACGGCAAACACGGTGGCGAAGATCACCAGACCGACACCGTCGTTGAACAGGGATTCCCCTTCGATCTGGATGGCGATCTGGGGGGGCGCCTTCATCTTCTTGACGATGGCCAGCACGGCGATGGGGTCGGTGGGGGAGATCAGGGCCCCGAACAACATGCAGTAGACCAGCGGCAGCTCCCAGCCCAGCAGCTTGGCGATGAACCAGAAGCCGTAGCCGATGAGTAAGGTAGAGAGCAGGGTCGCCACGATGGAGAGAATGGTGATTTCCCACTTCTGGCTACGCAATGCCTTCAGGTTGATGCCGAGACCACCGGCGAACAGCAGGAAGCCCAAGATCCCCTTCAGCAGGAAATTCTGGAAATCTATGCTCTCCATGGTTTTGACGGCCAGGGGTTCGAGATTGAACCAGCCCAGCTTACCGAACAGCACCAGCAGCGCGGAGATCAGCATGGATCCGGCGGTGATGGCGATGGTGGTCTGGATCTTCACAACATACTGATTGGCAAAGGCGATGAAGATCGCCAACGCTGCCAGGAAGCAGAGTGTGTAGTAGACGCTCATAGTTATTTTTCTCTTTAGTAAACAGCAAGCACGTACCCCTATTGAGGACGGGCATAGGGTACTCTGGGGTCACATGTTACTCATTACCTATTTATGAGTATATGTAGCGAGATTACGGACAGATAGACGGCTAGATTTCCATTTGATTTGTTTGCTGCTAGGATGAAGTTCACGCAGTTGCATGGATGTAAGAGGAACGAGCGGTGTCGAGCATAGAGTCGAATAAAAAGTCGGACATAAAGAAGAGGCTGGAATCCTGTCTCAAGGAACGGATCCTGATCATCGACGGGGCCATGGGCACCATGATCCAGGGCTACAAGCTGGGCGAGGCGGATTATCGCGGTGAGCGGTTTGCCGACTGGCATACCGACATCAAGGGTAACAACGACCTGCTGGTGCTGACCCGGCCCGGGATCATTCGTGAGATCCACGATCAGTATTGTGCCGCCGGGGCCGACATCCTCGAGACCAACACCTTCAACGCTACCCGCATCGCCATGGCCGATTACGAAATGGAGGCCTTCTCCGCCGAGATCAACCGCGAGGCCGCTCGTCTGGCACGCGCCGTGGCGGACGAGTGGACGGCCAAAGACCCGGCCAAGCCGCGCTTTGTCGCCGGGGTGTTGGGCCCCACCAACCGCACTTGCTCCATCTCGCCGGACGTGAACGATCCCGGCAAGCGCAACGTCACCTATGACCAGCTGGTGGCTGCGTATACGGAGTCGACTCACGCCCTGATCGAGGGGGGCGCCGACCTCATCTTGATCGAGACCATCTTCGATACCCTCAACGCCAAGGCTGCTGCCTTCGCGGTGGATCTGGTGTTTGAGGAGCTGGGCTATGCCCTGCCGGTGATGATCTCTGGCACCATCACGGATGCCTCCGGCCGTACCCTCTCCGGCCAGACCACCGAAGCCTTCTATCACTCACTGCGTCATGTAAAGCCCATCTCGTTTGGCCTTAACTGTGCGCTCGGCCCCGATGAGTTGCGCCAGTATGTCGAAGAGCTGTCGCGCATCAGCGAGGCTCACGTCAGTGCCCACCCTAACGCCGGTCTGCCCAATGCGTTTGGTGAGTACGATCTGGATGCCGACGAGATGGCCGCCCATATCCGCGAGTGGGCTTCGAGCGGCTTCCTCAATCTGGTGGGGGGCTGCTGCGGCACCACTCCAACCCACATCCGCGCCATGAGCGACGCCGTGGCGGGTATCAAGCCGCGCGCCCTGCCCGAGCTGCCAGTGGCCTGCCGGCTGTCTGGGCTTGAGCCGCTTATTATCACGGCGGACTCCATGTTCGTGAACGTGGGGGAGCGGACCAACGTCACGGGTTCCGCCAAGTTCAAGCGTCTCATCAAGGAGGGGCTCTACGACGAAGCCCTCGATGTGGCCAAGCAGCAGGTAGAGAGCGGCGCCCAGATCATCGACATCAACATGGACGAGGGGATGCTGGACGCCGAGGCGGCCATGGTGCGTTTCCTGAACCTCATCGCTGGCGAGCCGGACATAGCCCGGGTGCCGGTGATGATCGACTCCTCCAAGTGGGAAGTGCTGGAGGCGGGCCTCAAGTGCGTGCAGGGCAAGCCGGTGGTCAACTCCATCTCCATGAAGGAGGGGGAGGAGAAATTCATCGCGCAGGCCAAGCTGCTGCGCCGCTACGGCGCCGCCGTCATCGTCATGGCGTTCGATGAGGTGGGGCAGGCGGACACCCGTGCCCGCAAGTTCGAGATCTGCCAGCGCGCCTACCGCATCCTGGTTGATCAGGTCGGTTTCCCGCCGGAAGACATCATCTTCGACCCCAACATCTTCGCGGTGGCGACCGGCATCGACGAGCACAACAACTATGCAGTGGACTTCATTGAGGCGGTGAAGGACATCAAGACCCATTTGCCTCACGCCATGATTTCAGGCGGCGTTTCCAACGTCTCCTTCTCGTTTCGTGGCAACGAGCCGGTGCGTGAGGCGATCCACGCTGTCTTCCTCTACCACGCCATTCAGAACGGCATGGACATGGGAATAGTCAACGCCGGTCAGCTCGCCATCTATGAAGATATTCCGGCCGAGCTGAAGGCCAAGGTCGAGGCCGTGGTGCTCAACTTGAGTGATAGCGCCACCGAGGATCTGCTGGCCATCGCCGAGAAGTATCGCGGTGCCGGTGCCCAGGCGGAGGATCCGCGGGATCAGGAGTGGCGCAGCTGGCCGGTGGGCAAGCGGCTGGAGCACGCCCTGGTCAAGGGGATCACAGATTTTATCGAAGAGGATACCGAAGAGGCGCGGGCCGGCGCCGAGAAGCCGCTGCACGTCATCGAAGGGCCGTTGATGGATGGCATGAACGTGGTCGGCGATCTGTTTGGTGCAGGCAAGATGTTCCTGCCCCAGGTGGTGAAGTCGGCGCGGGTGATGAAGCGGGCGGTGGCCTATCTGCAGCCCTATATCGAAGCCGAAAAACAGGGCGGCTACAGCAACGGCAAGATAGTGCTCGCCACCGTGAAGGGGGATGTGCACGACATCGGCAAGAACATCGTCGGCGTTGTGCTGCAGTGCAACAACTACGAGATAGTGGATCTCGGCGTCATGGTCTCCTGCGAGACCATCCTCAAGACGGCGCGGGAAGTGGGAGCCGATATCATCGGTCTCTCTGGCCTGATCACACCGTCTCTCGACGAGATGGTGCACGTGGCCAAAGAGATGGAGCGCCAGGGCTTCAAGCTGCCGCTCTTGATCGGCGGCGCCACCACCTCCAAGGCGCACACCGCGGTCAAGATAGAGCAGAACTACTCGGAGCCCGTGGTCTATGTCTCCAACGCCTCTCGCGCGGTGGGGGTGGCCCAGAGCCTGCTGAACCCGGAACTCAAGCCTGCGTTTGTCGCCCGCATCGACAAGGAGTACGAGGTTGCCCGGGATCAGCATGCCCGCAAGCAGCCGAGATCCCGGCCGGTCAGCCTGGCCCACGCCCGCGCCAACCGGCAGCAGCTGGACTGGGTGAATTATCAACCGCCCAAGCCCCGCGAGCCGGGTGTACAGACGTTCGAGAACGTGCCTGTCTCCGTGCTGCGCCCCTACATCGACTGGACGCCGTTTTTCCTCAGCTGGGAGCTGGCGGGCAAGTATCCGCGCATTCTCGAAGACGAGATCATCGGCGAGGAGGCGACCAAGCTGTTTGCCGATGCCAACGCCATGCTGGACAAACTCGAGCGCGATGGCAGTGTGCGCTGCGCTGGGGTGATCGGCCTGTTCCCCGCCAACGCCGTGGGCGACAGCATTGAGGTCTACAGTGACGAGTCGCGCAGCGAAGTGAAAAAAGTGCTGCATCATCTGCGTCAGCAGAGCGAGAAGCAGGGCTTTCCCAACTACTGTCTGGCGGACTATGTGGCGCCGAAAGAGAGCGGCAAGCCCGACTGGATCGGTGCCTTCGCGGTGACCGGCGGCATCGGCGAAGAGGCCATCGCCAATGCCTACAAAGCCGATCACGATGACTACAATGCCATCCTCATCCAGGCGGTGTGTGACCGTCTCGCCGAGGCCTTCGCCGAGTATCTGCACGAACAGGTACGCAAGGTTCACTGGGGCTATGCCCCCGACGAGGCCCTCAGCAACGAAGAGCTGATCCGCGAGAACTATCGTGGTATACGTCCGGCCCCCGGCTACCCCGCCTGTCCCGAGCACACTGAAAAAGGCAGCATCTGGGCGCTGCTGGGCGTGGAGCAGGCCATCGGCATGCAGCTCACCGAATCCTACGCCATGTGGCCGGGGGCGGCGGTGTCGGGCTGGTACTTCTCCCACCCCGAGAGCAAATACTTTGCGGTAGCGCAGATCCAGCAGGATCAGGTCGAGGATTACGCTGCCCGCAAGGGGATGACCCTGGCAGAAGCAGAACGCTGGCTGGGACCAAACCTGAACTGAATAGTGATCTTCCCCGTGACACAGGTTGATCTTTGACGAGAAACGGCGGCATCCTTGGGCTGGTGGACACTCCAGCTTGGAGCCGCCGTTTGACATATCGGTGACAACGGGATTGCAGTGTGCAGTTCTGTGTGGTTTGTCTTGTTGTCAGGAGAAACAATTGGCGTTGTCTTGGCGCTGTGGCACCTTATACTCTCCCGCCCCATCCTGCCCAGGCACTGCCTTCTAGCGGAATTTTCATGAAGATCGCCATTTTATCCCGTGAGCCCAGAAACTATTCCACCCGCCGTCTGGTCGAGGTGGCGCAGGCGCGCGGTCATCAGGTTGAGGTGCTCGACACCCTGCGCTGCTACATGAATATCGCCTCCCACAGCCCCTCCATTCATTACGAAGGACGAGCGCTGGAGAGTTACGACGCCGTGATCCCGCGCATCGGCGCCAGCATCACCTTTTACGGTACCGCCGTGCTGCGCCAGTTCGAGATGATGAACACCATGGCTCTCAACAGCTCTGTGGCCATCTCCCGTTCCCGCGACAAGCTGCGTGCCATGCAGCTGTTGTCGCGCCATGGCATAGGTCTGCCCATCACGGGTTATGCCCACAGCACCCACGATGTGCCGGATCTCATTACCATGGTGGGGGGCGCCCCCCTGGTGGTGAAGCTGCTGGAGGGAACACAGGGGATAGGTGTTGTGCTATGCGAGACCCAGAAGGCCGCCGAGAGCGTGATCGAGGCCTTTATCCAGACCAACAACAACATCCTGGTGCAAGAGTATATCCGCGAGGCCAACGGCGCCGACATTCGCTGTCTGGTGGTTAATGGCAAGGTGGTGGCGGCCATGCGTCGTCAGGCTCAGCCGGGGGAGTTTCGCTCCAACCTGCATCGTGGCGGCACGGCCGAGGCGATTAAGATAAGCCCGGAAGAGCGGGCGACTGCGGTGCAGGCCGCCAAGATCATGGGGCTGGATGTGGCCGGGGTGGACATTCTGCGCAGTGCCCGTGGCCCGCTGGTGCTGGAGGTCAACTCCTCCCCCGGCCTGCAAGGGGTGGAGGCGGCCTCCGGCAAGGATGTAGCGGGCAAGATCATCGAGTTCCTGGAGCTCAAGGCGAGCCGCAAGAACAAGCCCGCCGAATGAGCCGCTGGCGGCTTGCATCGCGGTATTAACACAAGGCGCCTTCGGGCGCCTTGTCGTTTCTGGCCTCCCTTCTTCCGCTTTTTGGCATAAACGGGGAGCCGGGCGGGGGATGGAGGGGGGGGCTATGCCTCCGTGAGGTCGGTGGTGATCATCACCAGTCGGGCGCTGAACACCCCATCTTCCAGCCGGGTTTCTATCTGCCAGCCGAGCTTCTCGCAGATGCGCTGTATGATGGTGAGGCCGCAGCCGTAGCCGAGGATCTGATCCGGCGCTGCCGCCGTCGGGTTACTGATGGTGAGCACGGGGCCGCACAGCTCGATCTCGATATGCCCCTCGGCATAGCTGAGGGCGTTCTTGAGCAGGTTGCCGAGCGCGATGGCGAGCAAGGAGAGAGGGGCATTGACCTCGCTCTCCTCATCCAGATGCAGCCGGATATCCAGCGTCTCCCGCTGCAGCAGTGGAGCCAAGCGAGCCAGCTCCTGGCGGATCAGCGGAGTGACCTGTTGCAATGGGCGCTCCACCGCCTCCTTGCGGCCCAGCAGCAGGAAGGTCTCGGTGAGCAGCGCCATCTCGTCGGCGGCAGCGCGGATGCGCAGGGTGGCGCGGGCCGCCGGCGCGGGCAAGTCCGTCACCTTGCCAAGCAGGGCGGCAGAACCCTGGATCACCATGTTGGGGGTGCGCAGCTCGTGGCTGGCGAAGCGGCTGAACTCCTGTTCGCGGGCAAACACGGCGCTGACTTCCTGCTTGCCTGCCAGTAGCGCTAGCTCGATATCCCGCAGCTCCTGCCAGGGGGCGTCAGGCTCGAAATCCGCCTGATCCGGGGTGAGGTGGGCAACCCTGTGTTGCAGTCGTTGCAGTGGCCCGGTGATATGGCGCACCAGCCAGATGCCAAACCCGATACACGCGAGCAGCAGGGTCAGCCCGATCAGCCGGGTCGCCAGATGCAACCTGTCTTCGTAAGGGTCGAGATAGTCATCGGCATCGTCGTTGAACACCAGATAAAGCAGGCCATCTCCCGAGGGGTGGCGGGTGACCAGAAAGTGTTTATCCTCCTTGCCCAATTGGTGCTCGAAAAAGCCCGGTGTCTGGTAGGGTTTCAGCCACTTCGGCAGGCGGCCCGCCTCGGTCCAGTAGCTGGAGAACTGCCTGGGGCTCGGGGCGGCCGCAGCCGGGCCGAGTCGCAGCCAGTCATCGCTGTAGCGGGTCACTTCCGCCTCCAGCCAGTGGCGCAGGCTCAGCTCCTCCATCTTGTCTTCGGCCACCAGCATCAGCAGGCTGATGATGATCAGCAGCAGCATGCCAGCCCCGCTCAGGGTCAGGATCAGGCGACGGCGCAGGCTGGGCAGGCTCATGGCGGGCTCCCTTTATGCCGGGCCTGTGGCTGGCCGATGCGCGGCGTCGTTCGTCTCATGAGGTCACCAGCCGATAGCCCTGACCGTGCAGGGTTTCCAGCATGGGGGTGGGAAAGGGTTTATCGAGCGCGTTGCGCAGGGCGTAGATGTGACTGCGCAGTGCGTCGGAGTCGGGCTCCTCATCGCCCCAGACGGTGTCGAGCACCTCCTGACGGCTCACCAGATGGGGGGCGCGGCGCACCAGCAGGGTGAGGATCTGGAACGGGATCTTGCCGAGCTTGAGCTCGACCCCGGCGCGGGTGGCGCGGCTACTGGCGGGATCCAGCGTCAGCTCGCCCACGCTGAGGGCCCCCATGTCGCAGCGGGGGCCGCGCAGTGCCAGCGCCTGTAGTCGCACCTCCAGCTCCTCCATGGCGAATGGCTTGACCAGATAGTCATCCCCCCCGCCTTGAAGCCTGCCAGCTTGTCATCCAGGCTGTCGCGGGCAGTGAGAAAGAGCACAGGGGTCGGGATCCCCTGCTCACGCAGGCGGGCCACTGTGCTGAGGCCATCGAGGCGCGGCATCATGACGTCCATGATGATGACGTCGAAGCGCTGCTCCGCCAACAGTTGCAGCGCGGCCTGACCGTGATAGGCACAGTCCATCCTGTGCCCCGACAGCTCCAGGTAATCCATGATGGTTTCCGCCACCTGAGGATTGTCTTCCACCACCAGTATTTTCATGTTTTGATCTCCTGGTTTTGACTGGCATTTCACGCTCGTCTCACACCGGACGCGCCATCCTGTGTGGCAGTGTAACCCCGAGGATCCCCGATGAAGAAGTCTCTCTGCGCGCTCTTGCTGTTTATCTTGTTGCCACTTGGCATCGCGCAGTCGGCCGAGTTCAAGTTAACCGGCCGCACCACCTGGCAGCTGGGCCAGCTGATGGTCAACGGCCTGCCGTTCGTGATCGACGACCAGACCCGCTTCAAGGACGGGCTGAACGAGGACGATCTCGGTGGCACCTGGGTCGAGATGAAGGGGGGGGTGGAGAACGGTGTGCGCTATGTGCGCAAGGTCGAAGCACTGGACGAAGATGACAAGGGCGAAATGGATCTGGAAGGGCCGGTCGAAGCCGGGCGGATCTGGGGCTACACCACCTCGGACAACAGCCTGGCTCCCTTTGAAGGGCGCTGGCTCGAGCTGGAGTGCAAGTTTGACGGCATGCGCCTGAGCCGCTGCCGCGAGGATGACTGATCCGATCTCTGCTTCTCGATTAGAAATGCTCCCGAATGAAGCCCATGCTTGTCCAGCATGGGCTTTTTGTTCAGGGACGAACGAAGATGGAACAATCGAGAAAATGGTGTGCATGGATGCTGGGTGTGCCGCTTTGGGCGGCGCAGGCAGGCGCCGACGAGTTGTGGCTGGTGGAGCTGGAACACAACGATGGCATTCGGCTGCAATTTCAAGGCGCCGAGCTCGAGCTTGGCAGCGCCGCACTGGCCGGGGGGCGTCAGTTTTCCGACCTCAAGCCCGGTATGAAGCTCGCCATCCTGAGTCGCAACGGCGTTGCCGAACATATTCGCCTTTATGGACACGCGCCTGAGTCAGAACCGGCTGCCCAGTGGCGCCGGGCGGGGGGCACCTTGCTCGCCGTGACGGGTCATGCGCTGCAATTGCAGGGGCTGGGCACAATAACATTCGATGCCGGCACCCGCTGGCTCAACGGCAGTCCCGCCGATCTGCAACCGGGGCGTACCCTGGTGCTGACCCGTGACGAGACGGGCCGTGTTACCGAGATACTGATCCCGAATCCGGAGGATGAGCCGAAATAATGCCAAGGCCTTGGTCACTTAATTGGAAAATATTTAAATTGCTAAATTAGAAATCTCTTTTTTAAGAGGTTATCAAATGTTATTAAGTGACGAATAAAATAATAGAGCGCACGCTCTGATATTACATTGCTCAATATAAAACAATGCTTAATATATCTGTCGATTAATTTTTTTAATGTATTTAAGTGTGGGTTTGACCGCATAATGAGATTGATGCGACTGATACGGCTATACCCACATGCCACCCGCTGATATATAAAGTTGGTGAATGCATGCCAATGTTAAACATATAGGGGTTGCTATGAAAAAATTAAAGCTAACTGGCTTGTCATTAATCATGTCTGGCCTGCTGATGGCGCAGGCTCAAGCGGCAGAGCCCGTCTATCCAGACCAGCTTCGCCTGTTTTCATTGGGTCAAGAGGTCTGTGGCGACAAGTATCGCCCCGTCAATCGAGAAGAGGCGCAGAGCGTTAAAAGCAATATTGTCGGCATGATGGGACAATGGCAAATAAGCGGGCTGGCCAATGGCTGGGTCATTATGGGTCCGGGTTATAACGGCGAAATAAAACCAGGAACAGCGTCCAATACCTGGTGTTATCCGACCAATCCTGCCACCGGAGAAATACCGAATCTGTCTGCCCTGGATCTTCCAGATGGTGATGAAGTTGATGTGCAATGGCGGCTGGTACATGACAGTGCGAATTTCATCAAACCAACCAGTTATCTGGCCCATTACCTCGGCTATGCCTGGGTAGGGGGGAATCACAGTCAATATGTCGGTGAAGACATGGATGTGACCCGTGATGGCGATGGCTGGGTGATCCGTGGCAACAATGATGGTGGCTGTGACGGCTATCGCTGTGGTGACAAGACCTCCATCAAGGTGAGCAATTTTGCCTACAACCTGGATCCTGACAGTTTCAAGCATGGCGATGTGACCCAGTCTGACCGCCAACTGGTCAAGACCGTAGTGGGGTGGGCTATCAACGACAGCGACACGCCTCAATCCGGTTATGACGTTACCCTGCGCTACGACACGGCCACCAACTGGTCCAAGACCAACACCTATGGCTTGAGCGAGAAGGTGACCACCAAGAACAAGTTCAAGTGGCCGCTGGTGGGGGAAACCGAGCTCTCCATCGAGATTGCTGCAAACCAGTCCTGGGCCTCCCAGAACGGGGGCTCGACCACCACCTCTTTGTCCCAGTCCGTGCGCCCGACAGTACCGGCCCACTCCAAGATCCCGGTGAAGATAGAGCTCTACAAGGCCGACATCTCCTACCCCTACGAGTTCAAGGCCGATATCAGCTATGACCTGACCATGAGCGGCTTCCTGCGCTGGGGCGGCAATGCCTGGTATACCCATCCGGACAACCGTCCGAACTGGAACCACACCTTCGTCATAGGGCCATATAAGGACAAGGCCAGCAGTATCCGTTACCAGTGGGACAAGCGTTATATCCCGGGTGAAGTGAAGTGGTGGGATTGGAACTGGACCATACAGCAGAATGGTCTGCCTACCATGCAGAATAACCTGGCCAGGGTGCTGCGCCCGGCTCGGGCCGGGATCACAGGTGATTTCAGTGCCGAGAGCCAGTTTGCTGGCAACATCGAAATCGGCGCTCCCGTGCCGGTCGCTGCCGCCAGCCACTCGAGCCGTGCTCGCAACCTGGGTGCCGGTCAGGGTCTGAGACTGGATATCCCGCTCGATGCACAAGAGCTCTCCGGGCTTGGCTTCAACAATGTCAGCCTCAGTGTGACCCCTGCTACCAACCAATAATGGCAGTGTGTTGCAGTAAGAGAACCGGGCCCATGGCCCGGTTGTTGTTTGCACTGGTCGGTCTTGTTAAATGCTTGTGCTTTCCATTTCCCCACTTATACTGGCGCCATCTTGTCGGAGTGCTGACCGTCGAACGACGCAAAGCTGAGACCGTTAATTCGGGATCCGTGGAACCTGATCAGGTTAAAACCTGCGAAGGGAAACAAGGGTAACTTGCGGGTTACCGCGCCGGGGGCGTCACGCTACAGAGAGCAGAGCCCCCGCTCATCGAAGGGATCACCCGAGATGGGTCAGGGCGCACAGGAGGGAGTCTGTCCCGTCCGGTTGTCCATCAGGGCACCGGGTTGCTGGCCTGAAGGCAGCAGGACAGCAGTCGCGCAGCACAGCGGAGATCCATCCCGCGCGCACTCCCTCCTGACGTGAAGACCCCGCCGCAAGTTCATCACTTCTCCTCGAACTCCAGACAAGCAAACACCCATAACTTCAATCAGTTAATGAGAGTTTTGCTATGTCTACTTCCGTATCATCCGCCACTGAACAGGCCGTATCCGAGCAGGTTGTTTCCGAGCCGCGCAAGCCAGCCCCCAGTCGTCGCGAGCAGCGCGCCAGCGCCCAGCGCTTTATCGACAACCTCAAGGGGATGGCTCACCCCAACTCCCGCCGCATCTTTATCGAAGGTTCTCGCCCCGATATCCGGGTAGGGCTGCGTGAAATCGCCCTGGCCGACACCCTGGTCGGCGGCAGCAAAGAGCACCCGCAGTTCGAAGCCAATGAACCTGTCCCCGTCTATGACACCTCGGGTGCCTATGGCGATGAGCATGCCGTCATCGATGTGCGCCTCGGTCTGCCGCGCTTGCGACAAGGCTGGGTGCTGGAGCGGGGGGACACAGCAGCGCTCGATGATCTCAGCTCCGCATTCACTCAGGAGCGCCTGGCCGATGAGGGGCTGGATCACCTGCGTTTCGATAACTTGCCCAAGCCTCGCCGCGCCAAGCCCGGTCGCCGGGTGACCCAGCTGCACTATGCCCGTCAGGGGCTGGTCACCCCCGAGATGGAATTTATCGCCATCCGCGAGAACATGGGCCGCGAGCGGGTGCGATCCGAGCTGCTGCTGCGCCAGCATCCGGGTCAGGGTTTCGGCGCCCGCCTGCCCGAGAACATCACCCCCGAATTCGTGCGTGATGAAGTGGCGGCCGGCCGCGCCATCATCCCCAACAACATCAACCACCCGGAAACCGAGCCCATGATCATTGGCCGCAACTTCCTGGTGAAGATCAACGCCAACATAGGCAACTCGGCGGTCAGCTCCAGCATTGAAGAGGAGGTGGAGAAGCTGGTCTGGTCCACCCGCTGGGGCGCCGACACCGTCATGGATCTCTCCACCGGTCGCAACATCCACGAGACCCGCGAGTGGATCCTGCGCAACAGCCCGGTCCCCATCGGCACAGTGCCCATCTATCAGGCGCTGGAAAAAACCAACGGCATCGCCGAAGACCTCACCTGGGAGCTGTTTCGCGACACCTTGCTCGAACAGGCCGAACAGGGGGTGGACTACTTCACCATCCATGCCGGCGTCTTGTTGCGCTACGTGCCCATGACCGCCAAGCGCCTCACCGGCATCGTCTCGCGCGGTGGCAGCATCATGGCCAAGTGGTGCCTGTCGCACCATAAAGAGAATTTCCTCTACCAGCATTTTCGCGAGATTTGCGAGCTGTGTGCCGCCTATGACGTGGCCCTGTCGCTTGGGGACGGTCTGCGCCCCGGCTCTGTCTATGACGCCAACGACGAGGCCCAGTTCGCCGAGCTGCGCACCTTGGGCGAGCTGACCAAAATTGCCTGGGAGTACGACGTGCAGGTGATGATAGAGGGGCCGGGTCATGTGCCCATGCACATGATAGAGCGCAACATGACGGAGCAGCTTGAGCACTGTCACGAGGCACCTTTCTATACCCTGGGCCCGCTCACCACCGACATAGCCCCGGGTTACGATCACTTCACCTCCGGCATAGGCGCCGCCATGATCGGCTGGTATGGCTGCGCCATGCTCTGCTACGTCACCCCCAAGGAGCACTTGGGGCTGCCGAACAAGGAGGATGTGAAGCAGGGGCTGATCACCTACAAGATTGCCGCCCACGCTGCCGATCTGGCCAAGGGTCATCCGGGTGCCCAGATCCGCGACAACGCCATGTCGAAGGCGCGCTTTGAATTTCGCTGGGAGGATCAGTTCAATCTGGCGCTGGATCCGGAAACCGCCCGCGCCTATCACGACGAGACCCTGCCCCAGGAGTCCGGCAAGGTGGCGCACTTCTGCTCCATGTGTGGCCCCAAGTTCTGCTCCATGAAGATCACTCAGGACGTGCGCGACTACGCGGCCAGCCTGGAAGCGGTCGAGGTGACACTGGTGGGCATGGATGGCCAGCAGGAGCGGGTGGTGGCTGAAGTAGCGAGCGGCATGGCTCGCATGGCGGAAACCTTCAAGGAGACCGGCGGCGAGATCTACCATCAGGCGGCGGTGCTGAAACAGGCCGCAGGGGAGGAGGCGTGAGCAGCCGACCCATCGTCTGGACCATAGCCGGATCGGACTCAGGCGGCGGTGCCGGCATTCAGGCCGATCTGCACACGATGCACGACCTTGGCGTGCACGGCTGCTCTGTCATCACCGCCATTACCGCCCAGAACTCGGTGGCGGTGAAGATGGTCGACCCCGTGCTGATGCAGACCTTCACCGCCCAAATCGACGCCCTCGGCGTCGATTTGCCCCCAGCGGCCATCAAGATCGGCCTGTTGCCGACCCGGCTCCATGTGGAGGTGCTGGCACGCCGACTGGCAGCCATCGAAGCACCCTTCGTGGTCTACGACCCGGTGGCCATCGCCAGCACCGGCACCCCCATGGCCGAAGCCAACATGCTGGCGGCAGTGCGCGAACACTTGCTGCCACGCCTCGCGCTCATTACCCCCAATGGTCCCGAGCTGGAGGCGCTGGCCGGTATTCCTGCCAGCAGCCCCGCGCTGGTGCGGGCGGGGGCGGCGCGCCTGCGCGAACTGGGAGCCCGCGCCGTGCTGGTGAAGGGCGGGCATCTTGGGTGGAGTGGCGATCTCTGCCTCGATTATTACCAGGACGAGAGCCGTGAATTCTGGCTGGCGGCGCCGCGCCTCGACACCCGCCACGGCCACGGCACCGGTTGCTGTTATGCCAGCGCCATCGCCGCCGTGGTGGCGCAGGATTATCCGGTGGAGGACGCCATCACGTTGGCGCGCGCCTATTTGCAACAGGGGCTGGCTGCGGCGCAAGGGGTAGGGGCAGGCCCTGGCCCCATCGCTCATCTTGGCTGGCCGGGCGATCTTGCCCACTTCCCCCGTGCCGTGCTGGCGGGGTCGAACCTGGATCGCCGCTTTGGTCTCTATCCCGTCAGCGAGGCCCGCCTGCCCGAGGGCCCCTTTGCCGCGACCGAACATCAGCTGGGTCTCTATCCTGTGGTGGATTCGGTCAAGTGGCTCAGGCGCCTGCTGGGGCAGGGGGTCAAGACCATCCAGTTGCGGATCAAGAACCTGCCTGCCGCAGACGTGGCACCAGCCATTCGCGATGCTGTCGCGCTCGGTCGCCGTCATGGGGCGCGGCTCTTTATCAACGATTACTGGCAGCAGGCCATCGCCGCGGGTGCCTATGGCGTGCACCTGGGGCAGGAGGACATGGAGACGGCGGATCTCGCCGCCATTCAGGCGGCGGGGCTGCGTCTTGGCATCTCCACCCACGGCTACTTCGAGCTGATGCGGGCCCGCGAGCTGGCCCCCTCCTATCTCGCGCTGGGTCATATCTTCCCGACCAATACCAAGGCGATGCCTTCGCGCCCACAGGGGCTGGTGCGGCTGCACCGCTACCGGGCACTCATGTGCGACTGGCCGACGGTCGCCATCGGCGGCATCAGCGAGGATCGCGTGGCGGCGGTCAAGGCGAGCGGGGTGGGCAGCATTGCGCTGGTGTCGGCCATCACTGCCAGTGACGATTGGCAGGGAGCGACCAAACGGCTGCTCGATGCAGCGGGGGCGGGGGATGAGCCTTGCTCTGCGCTTATCCATCAGGCCATCACGCCGCAGGAGGCCGATCATGCTCTCTGATGCGGAGTACCTGCGCTACGGCAGACAACTGATGCTGAGTGAAATCGGCGAGGCGGGGCAGGCGAGGCTGAAAGAGGCATCCGTGCTGATCGTTGGCCTCGGCGGGCTTGGCTCGCCGCTGGCGCTCTATCTGGCCGGGGCCGGGGTGGGCACCTTGTGGCTCGCCGATGGCGATACGGTGGATTCCAGCAATCTGCCGCGCCAGATCCTGTTCGATGCGGATGCGGTCAATCACTCCAAGGCCGAGCTGGCCCGCGAGCGATTGGCGGCTCACAACCCCCATGTGGAGCTGATTGCCATCAATCAGCGGCTCGATGAGCAGAGCCTGCCAGCCTTCGTGGCTGAGGTAGATCTGGTGATCGACTGTTGCGACAACCTGGCCAGTCGCTACGCCATCAATGCCGCCTGCGTAGGGCAGGGCAAGCCGTGGATCTCCGCCGCCGCCGTCGGCTGGCAGGGGCAGCTGATGGTGAGAACCGCCCCCGAACATGCCTGCTATGCCTGCCTCTATCCGCTGGATACCCGCACCACAGAAAGCTGCCAGAGCAGCGGCGTCACCGGCCCCCTGGTGGGCGTGATGGGCGCCTTGCAGGCGCTGGAAGCCTTGCGTCTGCTGCTGGGCAAGCCCAGTCCGGTGGCGGGTACGCTGCGCCGTTTCGATGCCCTGACCCACGAGTGGCAGACCCTGGGGTTGCCTTCCGACCCCGCCTGCTCTGTGTGCGGCGGCGCCACTCCCTTTGCCAATTCCATGGAGGATGCGCAATGAAGATCCGATTGAACGATAGCGAGCTGGTGCTGACGACCAGCCCGGAGAGCCAGATCTGCGTGGCCGAGCTGCTGGCGGCCCGTGAGGTTGCCCCGCAGGGGGTGGCGGTGGCTCTTAACGGCGCCGTACTGCCCCGTCGCCGCTGGTCAGATACCCGACTCAATGACGGGGACGAGATCCACCTTTTCACTGCCATTGCCGGAGGCTGAGATGCTGACCATTGCCGACCATGAATTTTCGTCCCGCCTCTTTACCGGCACCGGCAAGTTTGCCCGCCCGGATCTGATGGCTGCCGCCATTGAAGCAAGTGGCTCCCGGCTGGTGACCATGGCCATCAAGCGGCTCGAACCCGGCAAGCGCCACGACGATATCCTCACTCCCCTGATCAAGCTCGGGGTCAAGTTGCTGCCCAACACCTCCGGCGCCAAGACAGCCGCCGAGGCGGTGTTTGCCGCCCATCTGGCCCGCGAGGCGCTGGGGACAAACTGGCTGAAGCTGGAGATCCACCCCGATCCCAAATACCTGCTGCCCGATCCCATCGAGACGCTCAAGGCGGCCGAGCAGCTGGTGAAAGAGGGCTTCGTGGTGCTGCCCTACTGCGGGGCCGATCCTGTGCTCTGCAAGCGGCTCGAAGAGGTGGGCTGCGCCGCAGTGATGCCGCTCGGCGCGCCGATTGGTTCCAATCAGGGGCTGGTGACCCGGGAGTTTCTCGCCATCATCATCGAACAGGCGCGGGTGCCTGTGGTGGTGGATGCGGGGATAGGGGCGCCGAGCCACGCCGCCGCTGCCTTTGAGCTGGGTGCCGACGCCGTGCTGGTCAACACTGCCATCGCCGTCAGCGGCGATCCGGTCGCCATGGGCCGCGCCTTCGCGCTGGCCTGTGAGGCCGGTCGCAGCGCCTATGAGGCGGGTCTCGGCGCGCGTGCTCTGCAAGCCAGCGCCTCCAGCCCGCTCACCGATTTTCTGGGGGCGCTATGAGCCAGGGCGTGGGGGAAAATGAGGCGTCTGTATGCTCCCCTCTCCCTTTGGGATCGGGTCTGGGGGTGAGGGCAGAGGCTGATCCGGCGCTGGCATGGGGCGAGCCCTGCGCACCTTCCCCTGCCAAGGGGGCGGCCGGGAGGGGGTTGGATTTTGCCGACCGCTGGCGCGAGCTTGATTGGGACGATATCGGCATGCAGATCCGCGCCAAGACGACCCGGGATGTCGAGCGGGCGCTGACCACTCCCCGCCGCACCCTGGCCGATTTTATGGCGCTGATCTCGCCCGCCGCCGAGGCGTACCTGCCGCAGCTGGCGGCAGAGGCCGAGCGCCTCACCCGCCAGCGTTTCGGCAATACCATCGGCTTCTATGTGCCGCTCTATCTGTCGAATCTGTGCGCCAACGACTGCTCCTACTGCGGCTTCTCCATGAGCAACCGTCTCAAGCGCAAGACGCTGGATGCAGAGGAAATTGAACGCGAATGTCTGGCCATCAAGGCGCGCGGTTTCGACAGTGTGCTGCTGGTGACCGGCGAGCACGAGAGCAAGGTAGGCATGGCCTATTTTTGTGAGCACCTGCCGCAGATCCGCCGCCATTTCAGCGCAGTGGCGATGGAGGTGCAGCCACTGTCGCAAGCCGATTACGCCGAGCTCAAAACCCTGGGATTGGATGCCGTCATGGTCTATCAGGAGACCTATCACGCCCCCAGTTACGCCCGCCATCATCTGCGCGGCAACAAGCAGGATATTGCGTGGCGGCTTGCCACCCCGGAGCGGCTCGGTCGCGCTGGCATCGACAAGATTGGGCTGGGGGCGCTGATCGGCCTGTCACCGGACTGGCGTGCCGACAGCTATTTTGTGGCCGAGCATCTGGCCTGGATGGAACGTCACCACTGGCAGAGCCGCTATTCGCTCTCCTTCCCGCGCCTGCGCCCCTGCACCGGCGGCCTGCAGCCCGAGGTGGTGATGTCGGACAGGCAGCTGGTGCAGCTCATCTGCGCCTGGCGCCTCTTCTCGCCAACCCTGGAGTTGTCGCTCTCAACCCGGGAATCCCCTGCGTTTCGCAACGGCGCCCTGCGCCTTGGCATCACCCAGATGTCGGCGGAGTCGCGCACCCAGCCGGGCGGCTATGCCGAGGGGGATGCGGAGGAGCTGGAGCAGTTTGCCATCCACGACGCTCGCCCGCTGGGTGAGGTAGCCGATGCCGTCAGGCAGGCTGGATTGCAGCCGGTGTTCAAGGACTGGGAGCCGTTTTTGGGCCGATAGGGGCGGCCACGCCCCCCTTTGTCGGTGGCATCCGGGCGTCCAGTCAGACTCCGTGCCTGTGGTGAGAGGCCCGGCTGCGCCGTGCAATCGTAGGGTCGATTAGCCGTCAGGCGTAATCGTCCGTTCCGAGGTATGGCGTTGGCGGCAGGAGCCGTTGTGTGGTGGCACGGCTTTGCCGTGCAGGACGCGAGGCCGCTGGCCTCGAAGGGGTTTCGCCCGCCCTTCGGGCTGGGGCGAGTGACTTTGGAAAGACCCAAAGTCACCAAAGGTCTTTTCCCCCGCCAATCCGACCGCTACGCGGTTGCCCTCGGGTCAGGTGCAAGGTCGGACGGACCGCCGCAGACGGCACATCCCTGTGCCAGCTGCGTCTGCGCCATCATCCCTGATGGCGCTCCTGACCTTGCCCCTTCCCCTCGGCGGATTGGAGGGGGAACAGTCTATGAAGACAGTGACCGCTCCCAACCTTATTATTCATTGGCCGGAACCAGCTGAACCTTCTTGCTGAAGTTTTCAAAAACTTTTGCTTCGTAGTCGATAAACGAATCTTTAAACTGATTGTCAGCATGGGAGCCATATCGCACACTTACTTTTATCACACTCCCATTATCGTTTTTTCTATCAGTTCTTGATAAAAATAAAGTGGTGTACCTACGTGGTGAAACGCCTTCAAATTGTTCGAAAATCACTTTGTTAGGTGATTTACTATTTGCATCACAAATTGCATCATCGTGAAGATCTAACGCAAGACTTTTCTCATATGGCTCTATATATATAGCTTTCTGTATCCCCGCCGCTACAATATGTCTAGCACAGTTATGACATGGGTATGTAGTCGTGTAGATTATTTTTTTCTTACTGTTCGCCCCATGTAAACGAGCAAGAGAAGTAATCGCATCCATCTCCGCATGAATAGCTCTAGAATATTCTATTAAAGCATTTATTGGGCTTTCGTTATATATGTTATCAACCAGCTTTTCTAGGTGTTCTTTGTTCGTATATTTTTTTATTACTTCCAAGTCTTCTGGTTTGTATATGCTATTTTGTTCTCCAAAGAATTTTTTTGTTATGCTGAAGATTTTTTTTCGCATTTTATCTTTATGGAAGTCATTGTAGCACTTGGCACCTTTATGTATACAACGGTAGTCTTGCTCACCATCCTCAGAGTTATATAATCCCCCCCCAAACTTTGGCACATCATTTCGACCTGTAACGATCATATTTCCATCTTCATCCAAGATGGCTGCACCTACTTGTCTTGAAAGACATGCTGATTGCATTGAAGCACTATATGCTGAAAACATTCCTTTCTCATCCATGGTGGGGGTTATTCCATTTACACCGTGAATGAGGTCAACATAACGTCCAATTTTCTTATCTAACTCAGCTACATGGCTTTGATTGTTTTTAATGAAAAAATCAGCATCTCTTATAGTTTTTTCTGTCTGTTGTCCATTTGGGTCGTCAAATTTTCTGTCACGATGGAATAACTCATCAATGTGTTTGGCTGGTATGCCTTCATCTCGTAAATTTCTTTTTCTCTCTGATTCAGTGCGAATGACACCAAAGAGGTAGAAGTTGTGTTGATAAATCAGTCTGAATAACTCAAGTTCACTTGGGTGTTTTAATTGATCAACTATATACGCGACTCGATCTGGTGTTGGAGATTCAAGTTTTTTGTCACGTTCACGATAAAATGATATTTTAGTGATTGCCGCTTCTGCCAATATATGAGAGTTATACTTTTCTCTAAGAGCATTTCCTAGATCTTGAAGCCCTTTATATCTATTGTAAGAGTCTGATTCAATGTCTTTTTCAAATATTGAATAGTCTGAAGGGAAGAATTCTTTCATCAGTTTGCTGATGTGAACATGACGGACAACGTAGTTATGTAAAGATAGCCTAGATTCAATACTGGTTCTAAGTGCATGGAGCCCTGAACCTATTGTACCGCAGAGACCAATGATAAGGTCATTAGATGTCCTAGCAGAGATTTCTTTTATTGAGTTGCTAGAGGTAGAGTCAGTTGGATGAGCTAAGTTTTGAGTTTTTTTTGCTCTTGAGACATTCATGGTGGCATCCTAATTGAGTAGAATACCACCAATATATATAGTGAAATTTAATTTTACCAGCCAAGATTTTTGGCCTTCTTCAAAATGCTCTCAAAAATTTCTATATCTAAGCTTGAACGGTGTTCTCCATTTTTTTCAAACTCAAATACTCTCCCAGCTGGTCTTGCAGCACCATTATAATTTTGAGACAAAGAAGTCTCTTTCTTCAGCTTCTCTTTATGAACCTTAAATTCAACAACTTTCATGATTTGGCTCCTAATCGGACGCGCCATTTTACTAGTTATTCTTTGAGCGTCAACACGTAGCATCCTTTCTAACTCGTTCCTCAACTGTAGTTGTCTGGTGCCCGTATGTCTATGATCTTTATCCCATTTTTGCCATTTATTAAGGAGAAATCAAAAAGATTAAAAGTTATTTAATATCATATAGTTAACGCTGAGCTGGTGAGCCATGCCTTTGTGCATCAGGGGTTGGATTGTGACACCACCACCGACTCGAATGAGTGTTGGTGGCGGGTTCTAGGGAGGTCTTAGGCCGTTACAATAGCTAGATAGACCTATATGAACGATATGGCTTTCTAAAGAACTGAATATGAGGGTGTAAGCGCATAAACATGCGCATCAAGAGGCTGGCCATGAAGAAAGATGCGATTCCTTGCCCGGCATTCAAAGGTTGCCCCGGCAGCGATGGCAACGGCTTCGCTGGCTGTGTTGCCAACGCCCATCACGATCTCCAGCCGAAATAGACCCAACTGCTGAAAGCCGAAATCACGCAGCAGAGCGACCGCCTGTCGGGCGATGCCGCAGCCTTGCCGAGATTGGCGCACCCAATAGCCGATATTGCCGTAACGATGATGGGGCAACAGCTGGTTGATGCCAGCACCACCCAAGAGCTGGCCGGTGGTTGCGCAAAAGAGGCCCATATCATAGGCACACCCGGCCTCACGATCCTTGTCACAGGTGGCAAACCATTCCAGCGCTCTGTCCCGATTGAATGAGGGAGTGCACCAGCTCATCCAGGTGCCAACCGTGTCGATGGATTCGTGCGCCGCGCGGACAAACTCATCGGCATCGCCCGGTTCGAACGGGCGGATCACGAGTCTGGCGTTGGCAAGGCGCTGGAATGTCATCACTTATCCTGCTTTTTCAGAAAGTAACTGATATGCCCCGGTGGCATATCGGGCAGCTGGCCAAAGATCTCGTAACCCTGCTTCTGGTAGAAGGGGAGGGCCTGAAAACTGGTGGTTTCCAGATGGTAGTGGGTGATGCCCTTGCTTTGGGCGTACTGCTCCATGGCGCCGAGCAGGCGGCCGCCCCAGCCATCGCGGCGGAGGCTTTCGTCGATCCAGAGCCAGTCGATGTGCAGCCAGCCCCACTTGATGTCGGCGATGATGCCGCCGTGTACCTTGCCCTCTTCATCCTTGATAAAGCTGGCGATCCGCTCGCGCAGATGAGTACCGGCGTGTCCCATGTTGTAGCCCGAGAGACCAATGCGCAGCGCATCGATCTCATCCTCTTGCGGTGCCTGGGGCGGGGTTAATTGCATCGTGCTTCCTGCTTGATGGTGGTTGTTTCTATCGGGTTACGGTTTCCAGCGCGGCTATCTCACCGCCGCTGATGAGCGGCAAATTCCGGCTGATCTGCTCTACCGGCCAGTCCCACCAGGCGATGGCATTGAGGCGCTCTATGGTGTCGTCGTCGAAGCGGTAGCGGATCACCTTGGCGGGGTTGCCGCCGACCACGGCGTAGGCGGGTACGTCGCCGGTGACCACTGAGCGGGCGGCGATAATGGCGCCATTGCCTACGTGCACACCCGGCATGATCAGGGCTTCGAAGCCTATCCAGACATCGTGGCCGATGACGGTATCACCCTTGTAGGGGAGACTGCCCGGGGCGGGGGCGGCACTCTCCCAGCCGTTGCCGAAGATAAAGAAGGGGTAGGTGGAGAAACCGGAGGTCTGGTGGTTGGCGCCGTTCATGATGAATTTGACCCCGCGGGCGATGGCGCAGAATTTGCCGATGATGAGCTTGTCGCCGATGAAGGGGAAGTGGTAGAGGACGTTGCGCTCGAAGCCCGCCGAATCCTCCGGGTCGTCGTAGTAGCTGTAGTCGCCCACCTCGATATTGGGCCCCTTGATGGTGTTCTTGATAAAGCACACCTGGGGGAAGCCGTTCATGGGGTGGGGATTGGCGGGGTCGGGTCCGTGCACTGTG
This sequence comes from Aeromonas sp. 1HA1, assembly GCF_029237385.1. Lineage (NCBI taxonomy): Bacteria > Pseudomonadati > Pseudomonadota > Gammaproteobacteria > Aeromonadales > Aeromonadaceae > Aeromonas > Aeromonas sp. 1HA1. Next base: position 42,889 of record NZ_JAACGC010000001.1, on the reverse strand, counting down.
CTCTCCTTTCGAATCTGTCAGCACACTACCGTAAAGGAATGTGATGAGGGCCTGCCACCTTTTTTTGGCGCATCACTGGCCGGGTGCGGGTTGGCCAGGCTCTGTCGTCCAGTGTCATCTGGTGTATCGACCCGGGGCGGTTTTGTCTCTAGCATGGAGCAGATGCGGGGCAAGGGCTCCGCCACGGGCTTTTGGCGAAGTCCGTTCTACGGACTTTTGGCGGAGAGAACACGATGAAGATGCGTCACCTGCTTATGCTGAGCGCCCTGCTGTTGGGCGGCTGTGCGGTCAATCCCTACGGCGGCACTCAGGCGCCTGTCAGTGAACCGGACCAGCCTGTGAGCCAGCCGGATAAACCGGTTACCAAGCCGGATACCGGGGCGCCCCTGCCCAAGCCGGTGGCCCCGACCGGGCTGGCACTGGCCATGGCGGATGCCTTCGTACAGGCTCCCGAGGTGCGGGAGCTGGTGAAGAGCGGTAATCCCGTGTTGCTGCTCACTCCGCCCCAGAACGGGACGGGTGAACCCTTCGATACCCGCCCCATGGCGGCGGCCATGAGCAAGCGGATCCAGTCCAAAAGCGGTTTTCGCTTCGTCGATCCCGGCCAGGTGGCTGCCATCACAGGCCAGCTTGAGTATCAACAGGGGAGAATGAATCCGGCTTCATTGGTGCGGCTCGGCCGCCAGACCGGGGCCGGTTACATGCTCTATGGGGATCTGGTGTCTGAGGGGAGTCGCTATCGACTCACCATGAGCCTGATGGAGTTGCGCAGTGGCGAGCTGCTCTGGAACGGCAGCCGTTCAGCCAGTCACTAAACATGACAAAGAGGGTTGATGGTCATTGCATTCAACCCTCTTGTTTCCATGCCCCTGGCTGCGCCTGTTACTGCTCCGTCTTGTTCTGAAAATAGCTGATATGCCCCGGCGGCCTATCCGGCAGCTGGCCAAAGACGGTGTAGCCCTGTTTCTGGTGGAAGGGCCGCGCCTGGAAACGGGTGGTTTCCAGATGGTAGTGGGTGATGCCCTCTATATGCAGCCAGCCCCATTTTATCTCGCCGAGAATACCGCCCTGCACCACGCCCTCTTTATCCCTGATAACGCTGGCGATCCGCTCACGGGCTAATGGGCCCGTGATGGTTTCGTTGAATTAATTCAGGCCGCTGCGCAGGGCGTCGAATTCTGTTGTGTCGGGTGGTTGAGGGGCGGTCAGCTGCATTGTCACACCTCTGGAAAATAGCAGGCGGCAATATCGACGGGCTGATCGGGGCAACCGGGCAGATAGAATTGCCAGCCGGCATCGGCGAAGGCGCGCAGCTCATTTTCGACAAATTTCAGGGCCAGGCTCAGGGCCTGCAGGGCATCGACGCCATAGATGAAGGTCTTGTCGCTCAGCCCCTCCAGCTTCACCTTGCAGCGCCAGTCGCCACTGGCGGATTTGGGGTCCCGCTCCGGCGCCTTGATTGCCATTTTCAGGGTCACTTGCTCGCCTTCGATGCTCACGGCCTCGAACTTGGCGGTCACTATGGTCTTCTTCATCTGGATATCCTTTCTCCGCTTGCCCACAATCCTGTTTCGCCAAGGCGATGAGCATGAAATGGTGAGTCTGGACAGACAACAAAAACAGACTCAGGAAGGTCAGCCTAATGGAACCAGCCAGCGGAGACAATGGCTGGACGGTGCGCAGTGTGAGCGGGATCGGTTTATCCGAACGCAGGACCCACTGTAGCCGGTCCTGACGGGGCGGGTGAGGGGGGGCGACAGAATAATGAAGGGGGCTGGCGGTATCTATATACGGCCATGTCGACTATTGGTGAGTGAGTCAATTAGCCGATATTATGACCAGCTGATTTCGCTGATATACCCGGCTGATAGTGCTAATATTATCGGTCTGATGACTGATTTTATTCATGTTATTGGAGCACGCCCAGCAGTGTTGTCTTATGTTATCAGCCGGGAACGAACTGGTCATATTGAGAACAAAATGATACATCTCATTGTCTTTTGAAACAACACCACTCAAACAACTATGAATTATTAACCTTGACCTTTATAGCGATTTCAACGATGGTAGCGTGACTTTTCCGCTTCATATTAGCTGTCTTATTGACCGCTGGCGGATTTGCTTTTTCTACAATCTGGTTGATATGAACTGACATATCACCTGCCTATTACACAGGCTAATAAAATAACAAATATGACAGACAAGTAAGGTGTATATCGCAATGAGTGTTGCTATTGCTGAAAAGAAGAATCCTGCTTCAAAGTTGAAATGGGAGAAAAGTGATTCGGTATGGACCATGGGCTTATATGCCACTGCAGTCGGTGCTGGTACACTCTTTCTCCCTATTACCGTAGGCAGTAATTCCCCCGTTATTCTGCTGTTTATATTATTGATGGCATTCCCGCTCTCTTATTATTCCCACCGAGCGCTGAGTCGCCTGGTATTATCCAGTTCCCATCGGGAAGGGGATATTACCCATGTGGTGGAGGAGCACTTCGGTGCCAGGGCGGGCAAGCTGCTGATGCTGGTCTATCTGATGGCCTTCTACCCCATCATTCTGGTCTACAGCATCTCCATCACCAATGCTATCGAGAGCTTCATGGCGCATCAGCTGGGGGGCGCCGTGCTGAGCCGTGGCTGGCTGGTGCTGGCGGTGATGCTGGGGCTGCATCTGATCCTGCTGACCGGCAAACAGGTGGTGGTGTCGGCCATCAGCCTGCTGGCGTTGCCAATGGTCGTCTTCTTGCTGGGCATCTCCGTTTTTCTGCTGCCCCAGTGGAGCCTCTCCTATTTCAGCGAGAGTCCGGCGGTGGAGTGGCGCGATCCCGCCTTCTGGAAATCCCTCTGGCTGATCGTGCCCGTGATGGTCTTCTCGTTCAGTCATGCCCCCATCATCTCTTCCTTTACTGCCGCCCAGAAGAAGCGCTGCCATGTGAGCGCCGACGTGCGCAGCAAGCGCATCATCAAGTGCAGTAGCCTGCTGATCTGCGGCAGCGTGCTGTTTTTTGTCATCAGCTGTGTAATGAGTCTGAGCCAGGCGGAAATGGCGTTGGCCCGCACCGACAATATTTCCGTGCTGTCGGCGCTGGCGAACAAGTTTTCCAATCCGCTGATCGCCTATGTGGGTCCGCTCATCGCCATTTTGGCCATGTCCAAATCCTTTCTCGGTACCTCCATGGGGGTGAGCGAGGGGACTGTGAGCATGGTGAGCGGCGCCTGTCAGGGGTTGGGGCTCTCCCTCCGGGAGGTCACCATAGCCCGTGTCTCATCCGTTATCCTGTTTGTCGTGACCGGGATCATCACCTATCTGAACCCCAATGTGCTGGACATCATTGAGAAGGTGAGCGGACCGCTGATCGCGGTGATCCTGTTCCTGCTGCCAGCCTACTCCATCTATCGCCTGCCAGCGCTCGCGCGCTATCGCGGGCCCAGCACACTGTTCGTGATGGTGGTGGGACTGCTGGCCATCTCGGCCCTCATCTACGATCTGCTCTGACGAGCCGAAGAGAGCGCAAAACAACAGGGGCGACCACTTGGTCGCCCCTTTTTCATGTCGGTGCCGTCAGCTCAGCAGGGTCGAGATGTTCTGCCCCGCCATCAGCAGACCGATGGCCAGTACGCTGAACCAGACCAGGGTCGCACTGACCAGCAGGTAGCCGCTGGCGACGAACAGGGCGTCCCGCTGCAACATGCCGATGGCCAGCAGCAATATGGCCCAGGCGGGCATGGCATTGGTGAAGGGGATGGCCCCCAGCGGCAGCATCAATAGCAGGGCCGCCAGCATGAGCAGCAGGCCGTTGCAGCGGTTGATGGGGCCGCTGCCGGTCAGCAGCAAGAGGCGCGGGCGAATGAAACGATCGACACGGGCCAGCAGGTTCGCGCCCTTGTGCAGGGTCGGCTTGAGCTGAGCGGCGGCGAAGCGACGCTCCATCAGGATAGCGGGCAGCCAGGGCACCCGGTTGAGGGTGATGCCGATGCCGATAAACAGGATCAGCAGGCCAAACGGGGTGCTGACGCCCGGGATGGAGACCGGCAGCAGGAAGGGCACAGTGAGCAGCACGCAAAACAGCAACATGCCCTGCTCACCCACCAGGGCCAGCATCTGGCGCAGGCTGATATGGCTCTCCTCGATGGCGGTCGCCCGCAGGGTGTCGGAGAGCTTGTGTTGCGGGTCTTTGAGTTGCGCGGCAACCATCCCCGGATGTCCTTATGGTGAGTTGAACCGGATCACCATGAGCCGGTTAGGTGCCAGCATACGGGGCAGAGGTTAATCCCGGATGAATAACGGCAGTGGCTATGTGCCACGTGGTGGCGGGATAGGATCGCGGCGGTGTGATCCTCCCTGAGAAAATGGGCTGATACAGGCTGGGTTTAGGATGGGGGTCAGGGGACTCTGATATGCTTGGTGGGCGCTGGTGCACAAGCAGAGGGACTGTGATGAAACGAGCAGGGATCATGATGATGGGGCTCTTGCTGCCGCTGGGGCAGGCCTGGAGCGCCGAGGCAGCCGCCAGCACCGGTTGGCAGATGACGCCGTTTTTCGGCTACAGCTCATCCATCGATTTCGAGAAGAGCGGCGATGTGGTGCAGCCGGTGCCGCTCTCGGCCTCGCTGGATTCATTGCAGGGGCAGAGCTCCGGCAACTGGGGCCTCTTTATCAGCAAGGAGGTGGACGACCCCGGAATGGTAGAGCTGCTCTACAGCCACCAATCCACCCGCCTCTCCCCGGATCAGCCGGATCGCCTGACGGTAGACATGTTGCATTTTGCCGGGGCGCTCATCTTGTCGGACAACCTGATGGCGCCCTACATAGGTGCCGGTATCGGGGTGACCCGTTTTGCCGCCTATGACAGCGAGGTGACGCCCTCCATGTCGCTGGCGCTCGGGGTGCTGCCACGCCTGACCGAGCATCTGGCGCTGCGGGCCGAGGTGCGCGGTTATGGCTCGCTGGTCAATGACAGCAACCAGTTTCTCTGCAACCCGGATAACTGTGTGTTCAAGGTGCGCGGCGAGCTGGTGACCCAATGGCAGGCCAATATCGGCCTGACTCTGAGGTTTTAAGTCCCATGATGGGGAGGCTCTCCTCACAGGAGCAGGCGCCTTGAATGTGTTGCAACCAGGGCCCCGCGAACTTCCCGTTCAGCTGACCGGCGATCCTGTTTCATCTGCGCGCGCAGACCTTGCACTTGGGTGACCTGCTGGCGCGGGCCGGTGATGGCTCGGCAAGCTTCCTCGCCATCGAACGGCGTTAGTCTTACGCCGACCAGGCCATCACCCACTCGGCGCAGCCGGTGTGGGGATCCTGCTGTTCGGCCTCTATCTGGAAGCCCTGAGCGAGATAGAAGTCGCAGCTGGCCCGGTTTTGCTGATACACCTGCAGGCGCAGTGTTTGCCGCTGCTGCTTGGCATGGGCCAGCAGTGCCTTGCCATAGCCGTGTCCTTGCTGCGCCGGGGTAACGAAGATGGCGGCCAGGGTCTCTTCATACAGGGAATAAAAACCGAGAGCCTTGCCATCTTGCCAGAGCACATAAGAGTCGGCAGCGGGTAGATAAAGCTCTCGCATCGGGCCCAGATTGTCGTGCCAGTAACGCGATGGGATGAAGTGATGTGCCAGCAGGGAGGCATCCAGCCAGATGGTGAGGACGGTTTCCATGTCAGCTGTGGTGAAGGGGCGGATCTGCATCTGTGTTTCGTTTGGATTCATGATGGCGGGCATGCTAACAGAATTGGTGTTGTTGTCATCCCCACAGGCAGCAAAACTGATGGCCCTGTAGCAAAAAGGCGACCCATTGGTCGCCTTTGCTTGTTTATTTTATTTGCTGAAGGGGAGGGAGGAGTGATGCAGCACTATGCGCACCTTGCCGTCGTCCCCCTTCTTGAAGCCCCAGGTCTTGTCGACCGTGGTCTCTTTGTTATCCCGGTCAATCAGCTGCACATTGCCCATGGTGAGTGCCATGTTGCCATTGATGTAGATGGCAGCGTTGTCGTAGCTGTAACTTTTCCAGTTTTTGAGGGCGAAGCCGCTGTCGGCAGGATAGGCCGTGTTGTGGCCGACGAAGTAGGCGAGGGCCCCTTCTTTATTGATACGGAAGGTCTGTTCGCCGCTGGCCAGGGTCGGTTTGAACAGTACGGGACCTTGGGAATAGCCGTAGGCGCTGTCGAGAACCGCAGTGGCGGTCTTTTTGGCTTTCTCGATACCACCGCTACGGTAATCATCGCTGATCTGGATAAGTGCCTTACCCCAGGCATCTTGCGCCGCTTTTATCTCGGTTTCCGTGATGTTGTTGTTGGCGATCTCGGTGGCGCTAAGGGTTCCGCTGGCGGCGAGCAGAATGAGGACAAGGCCGTGCTTCTTGGTAAATAACTTCATCTTGTAATTACTCCTTGGCGTGTATGTTGTAGGGCATGACTCAGAGTTTATCGAACTGCGATGAATAAAATTTGAACCTGCCATTCAGGTTATATAAGCAAGGCATCTGCATCAAACGGCTAAACAGCTCCCATATAGTGCCTTGGAAGTATAGACCAGGGCTGGCGTGAGCGTTTCAGGTCAGGGCGACCAGCACAGTGGCGATGGCTGCCAGAGCCCATGCCGCGATGCAGCCGGGTTAGGCTGGCGGCGGTTTTGGGGTCCATGGGCGGGCCGCGTGGTCACTGGCCCTGAGTGCTCTGATTGTCGGCAGATGTCAGCTGTTTGCCCAGAACCAGCCGAGGGGCCGGATCCGTTTGCAATGGAATGTCTTGCAGCGGTGTGCCCTGCAGGTTGCGGTGGATGATGTTGGCCGTCATCCGGCCCAGGGTTTCATAACTGCTGATGGTGCCGACGGTGCAGCCGTGCTCGACAAATAGCTCGGCGCTGCAGATGGTGGGGATGCCCCCTTCGTTGAGAGCGGCCAGCAACTCGGGGGCGATGGAGAGCAGATAGCTGTCGGCGGCCAGGAAGACAATGCGCTGGCGGGCATCCTGTTGCAGGCGCTTGAGCTCGTTGGCCAGCCGCCGCTTGTCAGGCGCGATGCGCCAGGTGGCGAGATCCCATTGATAGCGTTTGGCTTCGTGCAGCAGCAGCTCACTTGTCAGCAGGGTGTTCTGTTCGCGGGGGTTGAAGGGCAGCAGTAGCCCCTTGTCGGTGGGCAGGTGCTTGCGGGCGTTGGCGAGCTGGAGCGCCATGGGTACCAGGTTGCTGGTTCCTGCCACCATCCGGTTTTCCGCCTGATCTTCCGACAGGATCCCGGCCCCCACGGGGTCAGAGACTATGTTGAAGATCAGTGGCTTGCGCTCGCCGAGCAGGCTCTTGACCATGGTTGTGGCCGTGGTCCCGAAGCTGTAGATGTAGTCGTAGCGGGCGAGGGAGGGCAGCAATTGCTGGCGCAACTGGGTCGCGAAGGCGGCGCGATCCTGATTGGCGTTGAAGGTGACGAAGGTGGGTTGATGGCCGAGCCGGATCAGCTCGGCGCGAAAGCTCCGCTCGGCATCCGTTTCGCCGCGTCACAGCACCATGGCGATGGTCAGCGCCTGAGCGGGAAGGGCGAGCAGCAGGCAGCAACAGATGAGCAGGCGTAACGGCATGGTGACCTCCTCTTCGTGGTTCTGTTGAGCCTAGATCATGGGCCGGACGGCAGCTGGCCTGTCTCCCCTTACCGGCCAACAAAAAACGCGCCGGCATAAGCCGGCGCGTTCTGTTGTTGACTGAGAGCCGAGATTAGAAGTCGTAACGGGCCGCCAGCTGGAAGTCATCCTTGACGTTGAGCTTGCCGCTCTCCTTGCTGTCCAGGTTGTTGATGCGGTACTCGCCGATGACGCGCAGGTTCTTGTTGAACTTATACTGGGCGCCCAGGGTGTAGTAGTCGATGGAGTCGTAGTTGGCCTTGCCGTCCTGCTCCACCTTCTGCTTGTTCCACAGTGCCATCAGGCCGAAGCCGTTTTCGAAGTTGTAACCGAGCGCCCCTTCCCAGCCAGTGTGATCCTTGCCGGTGGCCAGAAAGTCGGTGCCGTCGGCGTAGCTCAGGGCTGCATAGACGGCCTTGTTGTCGTACTTGGCGGAGAGCAGCCACAGCTTGGCATCCTTTTCCTCGTTCTTGTCACGGATACCCACGTTGTAGGCGGTACCCAGCGCCAGGTTGAACGGGAAGGTGTAGGCCACGGCGGCGCCGTAGGCGGCATCGCTGTCCTTGCTGGTGGTCTCTTCGGTGTCACCGCCATCGAATTTGTAGCTGGTGTCTACCTGGAAGCCGTTGAACAGACCCGAGTACTTCAACACTGAACCGGCGCGGTTGGTGGCGAAGGTGTCTGTCTTGGCACCGAGGGCCTCGTTGCCATAGCCATCGGAGAGGGAGACATCAGTCCAGTCGGCCAGCAAGCCAGGGGCCCCCTTCTGGCGGCCGAAAGTGATATTGCCCCAGTCGGCGCCGACACCGGCGAACGCCAGACGGGTGCGCAGGTTGTCGGAATCCTCGCTGATGGTCTTCTCGCTGTCGTTGATGTACATCTGCACTTCGTACTGGGCCAGCGCCTTCAGTTGGCTGTTGATCTGGCTATCCACCTTGGCGCCGAAGCGGACAAACTGGTTGGCGCCCTGCTTGTCGCTGTACTCCTGGGTGCCGTTCGGATGGGCGGTGTCGACCCCTTCCTTCTTGTCACCGAAGAACTGGCCGGCGTAGATGCGGCCTTACAGATCCAGGCTGGTGGTGTCATTTTTGTAAACTTCAACGGCTTGCGCCTGGAAGGCCGCGGTGAGAGCCAGTGCCACTACAGTCAGCTTTTTCATCTTAATTCCTTGTGTTGCAAGCTTTGGTTTTAAAGACGGGGCCATGCTAGGTGCGGGGAATGACAGCGGGGTGACACCCAAGTGACGTGTCGGTGGCGATTTGATGTCAGTTTGGTGAAGGGCCGTGATTTATTTGACGATCCGCCACTTTTGCGCGCAAAGGTTTGCCCTTGTGATAGAATGCCGCCCGTTTTCGAGCTCCAAAGGTTGGATATGCGATGAGACGTGAACTGGCAATCGAGTTTTCCCGAGTGACGGAAGCGGCTGCACTGGCTGGCTACAAGTGGCTCGGACGTGGTGACAAGAATATCGCCGATGGGGCGGCCGTAGCGGCCATGCGCCATATCCTCAATCAGATCCAGATCGATGGTGAGATTGTGATCGGCGAAGGTGAAATTGACGAAGCCCCCATGCTCTACATAGGCGAGAAGGTAGGCACGGGTCTGGGCGACGCCGTGGATATCGCGGTCGACCCGATCGAAGGTACTCGCATGACCGCCATGGGCCAGGCCAACGCCTTGGCCGTGCTGGCCGTCGGCGACAAGGGCTCCTTCCTCAAGGCGCCTGATATGTACATGGAAAAACTGATCGTGGGTCCCAAGGCCAAAGGTGCCATCGACCTGGATCAGGCCCTCGAGCTGAACCTCAAGGCCGTGGCCAAGGCGCTTGGCAAGCCGCTCTCCCGCCTGACCGTGATCACCCTGGCCAAGCCGCGTCACGACAAGGCGATCAAGGAGATGCAGGGGCTGGGCGTGCGAGTGTTTGCCATCCCCGATGGTGATGTTGCCGCCTCCATCCTCACCTGTCTGCCGGACAGCGAAGTCGACATGCTGTATGGCATTGGCGGTGCGCCGGAAGGGGTGATCTCGGCGGCGGTGATCCGCGCGCTGGATGGTGACATGCAGGCTCGCCTGATGCCCCGTCACAAGGTCAAGGGTGACAGCCCGGAAGTGCGTGCGTTGGGCGAGCAGGAAATTGCCCGCTGCGAGGCGCTCGGCATAGACGTGAGCAAGGTGCTCAAGCTGGAAGACCTGGCCAAGAATGACAATGTCATCTTCTCGGCAACCGGCATCACCAAGGGTGATCTGCTGGATGGCATCACCAGCGATGGCGTCATGGCGACCACGGAAACCCTGCTGATCCGTGGCAAGTCACGCACCATTCGTCGCATCAAGTCGATCCACTTCCTGGATCGTAAAGACAGCGTGGTGCGCGATATCATCCTGTAATGGGGATGAGCGATGTGGCGGCAAGTCCCGTACTTATTCCGTCGCATCAAGTCGATCCACTGCCTGGATCGCAAGGACAGCGTGGTGCGCGATATCATTCTCTGATGAGAATGGGTTGAACCTGCCATTGCAACATGAAGAGCCCGACCGCTGCCGCTGTCGGGCTTTTTGTTGTTTGCGGGCTGACACTGCCCCCGACTGGCGACTATTTCACGGGCGCAGGGGATAAGGCTAAGGGGAATCGCAGCCCTTTGATAGACTGGTTCGCCACGCTCAGGAAAGCGTTACATGGAATGTCGTCAAGGTTGTGGAGCCTGTTGCATTGCTCCCAGTATCAGCAGCGCTATTCCGGGTATGCCCGCCGGCAAACCGGCCGGGGTACCCTGTGTCCAGCTCGATGTGCGGCTGGGCTGCAAGATTTTCGATCAGCCGGATCGCCCTCTGGTGTGCCGCGGTTTTAGACCCATGCCGGATGTGTGCGGCTATCACAGGGAGGAGGCCATCTGGCTCATCGGTGAGCTGGAGCGGTTGACGGCATAAGCCAGAACTGGTGTTAATCCGGGTAAAAAGAGAGATGAACAGATAAAAGAGAGGCCGCAATAGCGGCCTCTCTTTTTTGTGCTGTTGGCACAGGGGTAAGGATCAGATGTCGGCCAGTTGCAGGGCCTGACGATAATACTCGTTGGCCTTGTTGGTGAGCCGGCGCTTGTCCATTACCTGGCCGAGGGCGTTGTAGATGGCGGCACTCGGTGCTGTCTCCACCGCCTTCTCCAGCAGTCGCTGCGCTTCGTCCAGCTGACCGGCCAGCAGATAGATCTGGGCCAGCGCCGCTTCTGCGGCCGGTTGATCCTGGATCTTCTGCAACAGGGTCAGCATGGGCTGGTAGTTGTCGAGCTTGAGCCTGGGCAGGCGAGCCAGCAGTTGGGGGGAAACCTGCTTGCGCAGCGCATCCAGCCAGAGCTCGGCAGCCTCCTGGTCGGCGCCGAGCTGGCGCAGTCGATCGCCATAGCAGGCCAGCAGATCCGGATCCTGGCGCAGCTTGCGCGGCAGTTCCTGCCAGACAGGGCGCAGGGTTTCGAGGGCGCCGCTGGCGCTCTTGAGCCGACCGCGCCAGGCCTGATGCAGCAGAGCGTCTTCCTGTTTGGGGGTCAGCTTGCCCACTTTGTGCAGGGCGGGAATGAGGTCGATGAGGGCCGTCCACTCCTCGCGCGCCAGGTGTACCTGACGCAGCTGATCCAGCACCATGGGGTGGCGTGGATTGAGGGCATAGGCGGATTCCAGCATGGCCAGGGCCGTATCGTACTGGCCTTGCTCAATCTGCAGCTGGGTCTGGGTCAGGGTCAGCGCCAGCTCGGCCTTGGGGTGCTCCTCCTGCGCCTTTTGCAGGTATTGATCCCGGCGCACGTCATCGCCACGGGCCTGGGCGGCCTTGGCGGCGCTCAGGTAGTTGAGCAGCGGGGTATCGCTGTTGCTGGCCCCCTTGAGCATCAGCTTCTCGGCCTGGATGTAGTGACCTTCGGCCATGGCCAGGGTGGCGGCTACCGTCTGCTGGTTGGCCTTGCGGCGCCGACGGGAGCCGAACCAGCCCAGCGTCTTGCGACGCAGGCCGAACAGCCGGCCCAGCACCCACTCGACGATAAGCAGGGCGGCATAGAAGAGCACGGCCAGGATCACGGCGCTGGTGACCGAGGATTCCACCGTGTAGTTACCCAGGGAGATCAGGACGTACCCCTTGTTGCCGGAGGCTTGCGGGCCGAATATCAGCCCCGCCACCATCACGGCCACCAGAACAATCAGACGAATCATGGTGCCCTCCTCAGTTGCTGGCCAGAATGCGTTGCAGGCGCTCGTTCAGCACCTCTTCCAGCATGGCTTGGGTCTTGAAGCGATCCGGATAGTCGAACTGGATCTGCTCACCCTTGAGCTTGTCCAGTTCGGTCTGCATGTAGTGGGTCGCGCTGTTGTCGGTATCGAAATACTGGGTGAGCCAGCGCTGTGCCTTCTCCAGACTGTCGTCATACAGTGCCTGCTGCTCGCGGTAGACGGCGAACTGGGCTTGCAGCAGCTTGGTCTTGAGGTTCTCGCGCAAGAAGATCTCCTGCTGCGGGGAGAGCAGGGCCTCCACGCCCCCATCGCGGCGACGTATGGTGATGAAGTTCTCGGTGAACTTGAGCCAGTTCTTCTTCAGGTTGCTTTGCCACTCGTCCGGGTTGGTGCTGACGGCCTGATCCGGTTCGATTTTCGCTTCCGGCATATTGACGGTGGAGAGCGGCAGCAGCTCAATCTGGTCGGATAGCGCTGCCAGTTTGAGCGTCAGCCCCTCACGGTCGATGCGCGGCATCCCCTTGAGCTGGGCTATGTCTGCCGCCAGTGCCTTGCGGATGGGCATCAGGCTGGGGTCGTTGAGCGCCTTGATCCGCTCGTCGGCATTGCCAAGCAGTGTGATAGCGGAGATGAGGTCATGCTCCAGCCACAGCTTGCGGCCCGCCATGCGCACCAGGTATTCGGCTTCGGCCAGCATCCAGTCGTTGGGGCGCTTGTCGTTGAGATCCAGCACCCGGCTCTGCAGGTCCTTGAGCTCGTCTTGCAGCAGTTGCTGCTGCTTGCCGAAAGCCGCCAGCTGTTCACTCTCCTTGCTGTTGCTCTGATCCATCTTAGCGATGGCTCCGGCCAGTTGCAGCTTGAGCTGATCCAGTTCCCCCTGCTGGGCCACCGCACTCTTGTGGCCGTGCAGGTAGAGACTGCCGGTCAGGCCGAGGGCCAGCAATATGGCCACGCCACCCAGCAGGGTGCCGGAACGGCTCTTTCCGCCGTTGACCACAGGGGTCGGCTGGGGCTTGACCTGGGATTCTTGTTGTTCAGTCATTCCATCTTCCTCGCTTCCAGAGCAGCCGTCAGGGCCTGGTTGGATGCACCTTGGGCAATCGTGATTCGGGTAAAGCCCGCCGCCTCGGCCATCTCGGCTACGCGGGGGCTGGGCACCACCAACAGGCGGTCATAAAGCCAGGGCTGCTGCTGACTGGGCACCAGTTCCAGCAGCCGCTGCAACAGTTCGCCACTGGTGATGAGCAGGCTGTCGAGCCCGGTCGCCTGCCAGTGGTGAGTCAATGCTTCCCCGTCCAGCTCGGGGTAGTGACGCTCATAGGCTGCACAATAGTGCACCAGAGCACCTCGTGAGGCCAGCGTCCGGGCGATGAGATCCCGACCGCCATTGCCGCGCAGGATCAGCACCCGCCTGCCGCTCACCTGTTGCAGGGCGGGCAGGGCCAGTAGCCCTTCACTGCGCGGATCGTCCGGGCAGCTCGCCGCTATGCCTGCGTCGGCGAAGGCGTCCGCGCTGGCCTGACCGACCGCAAAGTAGTCAATATGTGGCCAGGTCTGACCAGTTTGCAACAGAAAATGATGAGTAAAATTAACTGCATGCATGCTGACGGCTATGACTATGTCAGCCTGGGGCAGCAGTTCGGGCAGGCGAGAGAGTTCGCTGCCCGCCACGGTTTCCAGCAGCGGACAGCAGAGCGGTGCGTGGCCGTGCTGGCGCAACATCTGCACCAGCTCGGTGGCCTGAGCGGTCGGACGCACCACCAGCGGGACCATCAGGCAGCGCTCAGCGGTTGTGGCCATGACCTGGCCCGGCCCGCACTCATGCCCGGTAGACCTCGGCCAGGATGAGGTCGGCGCCGGCTGCCAGCAGACGCTGGGCCAGGGTGTGGCCGAGCGCCTCACCGTCTGCCAGCGGGCCGCGGATCTCGTCGCGGATCACCTGACTGCCATCCGGGCTGCCCACCAGGCCGCGCAACCAGACCTCATCCCCCTGCACCAGGGCATAGGCACCGATAGGCACCTGACAGCCCCCTTGCAGGGCACGGTTCATGGCGCGCTCGGTCAGCACCCGGATCCGGGTCTCGCGGTGTTCGAGGGGCGCCAGCAGGGCGTGTAGCTCCTCATCGTCGAGCCGGCACTCGATACCGACGGCCCCCTGGCCGTTGGCGGGGAGACTCTGTTCCGGTTCGAGGAAGGTGGTAATGCGGTGCGCCATCTTCAGACGCTTCAGGCCGGCGGCGGCGAGTATGATGGCGTCATATTCACCGGCATCCAGCTTGGCGAGACGGGTATTGACGTTGCCGCGCAGGTCGCGGATCACCAGATCAGGGCGTACTGCTCGCAACTGGCACTGACGGCGCAGGCTGGAGGTGCCGACCACGGCACCCTGCGGCAGCGTGTCTATCTGGCTGTAACGGTTTGAAACGAAGGCATCGCGCGGATCTTCGCGCTCGCAGATGGTGTGCAGACCCAGTCCCTCTGGGAACTCCACCGGCACATCCTTCATGGAGTGGACGGCGATGTCGGCACGCCCCTCCAGCATGGCGGTCTCCAGCTCCTTGACGAACAACCCCTTGCCGCCCACCTTGGCGAGAGGGGTATCCAGGATCTTGTCACCCTGAGTGCTCATGGGTACCAGCTCGACCTGCAACTCGGGGTACAGGGCTTCCAGCCGGTCTTTGACGAAGTTGGCCTGCCACAGGGCCAATGGGCTCTTGCGAGTGGCAATTTTCAGGGTTCGGGCTGCCATATCAATCAGTTGTTTCATCTTTAGAAGGAAAACGATCTTACCACCCTTTGCAGGGGCTTTCATGGCGTAGCCAGCAAAAGCGGGGCCAAGCTCAAAAAGAGGGGTTGAAAATGATTTTCATTAAGTAGAATTAATTTATTAATGTATTGAATTTATTCATTTTTATTGCTTTCCGCTGATACTGTTAAGCAGTGAGTCATAAATAATCCAGTGATTCAGTGCGGGCTTGTTTACCACCGCTGTTTGCATTGTTAACATGATCACACTTTTTTGACGTCTTCCCCGTTTTGGTGCGTCATTTCTTACCTCGGTATAGGCAGGGCATTGCTGGTAAAACTCGATACGCTGGTGGCGCGCTACGACGAACTCAATCGTCTCAAGACGCAACGGGCGTTAGGTCTCATGAGTCGCTACGGGCAGCAGGTCTTCCAACTGCTGCCCGTCATGCTGCACTTCAATCATCCCCTGTTGCCCGGTTATGTGGCAGGTGATGTGCCCCACGGTATCTGGAGTTTTACCGCCAACGAGGCCCAGCAGGCCTTCATCCAGGATCTGTGCCAGAACGCTAACTGCCAGAACGGCCTCACGACCCATGACAAGTCGATTCAGGGGCTCTATTCCATGGGCAGCACCTCGTCCATTGGCCAGTGCTGCTACTCGGATCTCGATATTTGGGTTTGCCACGTGGCCGGTTTGTCGCAGGAGCGGCTCGAGTTGCTGGATCTCAAGTGCCAGCAACTCTCCAAGTGGGCCGAGCAGCGTGGGGTCGATCTCAACTTCTTCCTGATCCCCGAGGACAAGTTCCGCCAGCGCAACGATGCCCAGATGCAGGGGGAGAGCTGCGGTAGCGCCCAGCACCTGCTGCTGCTCGACGAGTTCTACCGCAGCGCCATGCTGATCGCTGGCAAGCGCCTGCTCTGGTATCTGGTGCCTGCCGAGTATGACGATCACTACGACGAGTACGTGAACGGCCTGTTTGCCCACGACAAGCTGAGCCAGGACGATTGGCTCGATCTTGGTAGTTTCAACCGCATTCCCGCCGAGGAGTACTTCGGCTCCGCCTTGTGGCAGCTCTATAAGGGCATCGACTCCCCTTACAAAGCCGTGCTCAAGTCGGTGCTGATGGAGGCTTACTCCCACGAGTATCCCAACACCCGCCTGTTGTCTGTCACCAGCCGCGACTGGTTCCAGCACAATGAGGGCATGCACTACCGGCTCGACAACTACTGCCTGATGCTGGACAAGGTGACCAACTACCTCAAGTCCATCGGCGACATGCAGCGGCTGGATCTGGTGCGACGCTGCTTCTATCTGAAAGTGTGTGACGGCCTCAGCCATCCGAAGGAGGATCACTCCCCGGCCTGGCGCCGCGAGCAGATGAGCCAGCTGGTGGCCTACTGGGGCTGGAGTCCGGAGCGGCTGCATCATCTGGATCACCGCCAGGAGTGGAAGGTCGAGGACGTCAAGGTGGCCCACGCCGAGCTGCTGGAAGCCCTGATGCAGAGCTATCGCAATCTGATCCAGTTTGCCCGGCGCAACAACATCAGCGAGTCCATCAACCCGGAAGACATCGGCATACTGTCGCGCAAGCTCTACGCTGCGTTCGAGAGCCTGCCGGGCAAGGTGCAGCGCATCAACCTGACCATAGCGCCGGATCTGAGCGAACCGGACCTCAGCCTGGTGCAGGTGCCCCACGGCCGCCTCAACCGCGCTGGCTGGTATCTCTACAAGCACTCCCTCGAACCGGTGGATATCATAGGCCGGGCACCGCTCGAATATAACGGCTACATCAGCAAGCTGGTCTCCTGGGCCTACTTCAACGGTTTGCTGACGCCCCAGTCCCGGGTACACCTGTTCAATCAGGGGTCGGATCTGCACATCGACAATCTGCACCAGTTTTGTCGTGACTTGTCCGGCACCTTCCCGGTCAAGTATCCCCGCGCCACCAACCTGGCCCTCAGCCGTCCGTGCGAGATCCGCCAGCTCTCCATCTTCCTCAACCTGGAGACGGATCCGACCAGCCACTGGGTGGGTCAGGTGATCGAATTCGACGCCAATGCCGCCGATGTCTTCTCGTTCGGCCGCAATCTGGAGTGTCTGGTGGGATCTGTGGATCTGGTTTATCGCAACTCCTGGAGCGAGATCCGCACCCTGCACTTCCAGGGTGACGAAGCCGTGGTGGACGCCCTTACCACCATACTCGGCAAGATGCACCAGGACGCCGCCGCCCCCGAGATGATAGAGGTGTTCTGCTACAGCCAGCACTTCCGCTCCCTGGTGCGGACCCGTTTCCAGCAGCTGGTGGCCGAGTGCATCGAGTTGCGCCTCGCCCGTGACAAGCAGCAGCTGGTCAAGACGCTGGCGTTGGGTCGCGAGAAGTACGGCATCTTCTTCGAGCGGCGCGGGGTGTCGGTCAAGAAGCTGGAAAACGCCATCGATTTTTACCGTCACATCTCCCACAACAAGCTGGATCACCTGCCGCTACGACTCGACAAGACCCACAGCCAGCACCTGCCCGGTATCGTCGACTCCTATGCCAGCGAAGGGCTGGTGCAGTTCTTCTTCGATACCCGGGATGCGGGTACCAACATCTATATCCTGGATGAGGCGAACCGGGTGGAGATCTACCAGCATTTTGCCGGCAACAAGGATGAGCTGGTTCAGGGGGTGAACCGTTTCTACACCTCCAGCCATGAGCGTTTCAGCGATGCAGGCCAGTTCAGCAACTTCAACCTGCCACAGTACTACGAGATAGTGCAGGTCAATGGCGAGCTGGAGGTGATCCCCTACCGCAGCCAGGGACAGCAGCGTGACGGTGCAGGCCAGACCCGTGAATTGGGTTCGGCGACGGGGTAGCACCAGAGGTCGGGCATGGGGTTGGCGACAAGGCCGCCGGCCTGACTCTCTTGCTGATACGGGTCTTCGAACCTGCCGAATAAAAACGGCCTGCAGATGCAGGCCGTTTGGCTATCCGGAGCCTGCTCAGTGCGCGAGGCGGGCCAGCAGCCAGCTGCGGATGTCGTCAAGCTGCGGGCGACAGATCTCGTGACGCATGGGGTACTCGTGCCACTCGAGGGTCAGCCCTGCTGCTTCCAGCTTATTCTTGGCGTCCCAGCCCATGGAGAGGCTCACCACGTCATCATAGATGCCGTGCATGTAGCAGATGGGCAGGCTGCGTGCGGCCTCGCTCATCTCCGCCAGCAGGGCGTCGGGCGCCGCCAGATAGGTGGACATGCAGAGCAGCCCGGCAAGCCGTGCCGGATGACGCAGGGCGGTGAAGGAGGCGATGACGCCGCCCTGGGAGAAACCGGCCAGCAGAATACGCTCGGGAGCAAAGCCTTCGGCCACCAGCTGATCCAGCAGGGCGGCGATACGATCGGCAGATTCACGCACATGGGACTCCACGGCGCGATCCACCGGATCGTCGAAGCTCTTGATGTCGTACCAGCCGCGCATCTTGTAGCCCATATTGATGGTGATGGCGCGTTCGGGGGCATCGGGCAGCAGATGACGCACCGGCAGGTCGGCAGGCAAGTCCAGCGCATCCACCAGCGGTGCCAGACCCGCGCCGGAATCCCCCAGCCCGTGCAGCCAGATCACGGCGTGGCGGGCGTCCTGCGGATATCGGTCGATCATGGGAATACCACTGCCTCACCCGCCTGGGTGGTGCAGGCCTTGGTCAGCAGGGCCTTGAGCTCATGGCCGAAGCGGTTGTCTATCCAGGTTTCCCCTTGCAGCTCGAAGTGGAAACCGTTCTCGCGGGTGGCGACCCAGATCTGGTGCAGGGGCTCCTGCTTGTTGATGATGACCTTGGTCCTGTTCTCGAATGACAGGGTCAAGACCCCGCCGGCGCGTTCACAATCAATATCCGGATATCCTACGTCGACAGTGTCTTCCACATATTGGAAAAAGGCGTCGGTCAGGGCGTGATACTCGTGATCCTTCATCGGTTTATCCTGTTGCTTTTAACAATGTGAGTGCGATTATAGAGGGCCAAAAAATTTTTCGCAGCGAACCATTATGATTACCCAGCTTACCAAGTGTCTGCTTGCCATTCCTCTGTCTCTTGGTTTGGCCGCATGTGGCCTGACGGGGCCGCTTTACATGCCGCCCCCCCAGCAGCCCCAGACCCAGAATACACCGCAAGCACAGACGCCTGTGACCGCCGAGGCCGCCCCAGAGGCCGCGCCGCAATAATTTAGGAAGGAACCGCCCCTTGGATCACTTTAACTACGACGCCGACGGCCAGCTTCAGGCCGAACACACCTCGCTGCAATACCTGGCCGAGCAGTACGGCACTCCGCTGTATGTCTACTCCCGCGCGACCCTTGAACGCCACTGGCATGCCTTCGATCAGGCCGCTGGCGATATTCCCCATCTGATCTGCTATGCGGTCAAGGCCAACTCCAACCTGGCGCTGCTCAACCTGCTTGCCCGCCTGGGATCGGGTTTTGACATCGTCTCCGGCGGCGAGCTGTCGCGGGTACTGGCGGCTGGCGGCGATCCGGCCAAGGTGGTCTTCTCCGGTGTGGCCAAGAGCGAAGCCGAGATGCAACTGGCGCTGGATAAAGAGATCTTCTGCTTCAACCTGGAGTCGGAAGCCGAACTGGAACGGTTGAATCGGGTGGCGGGCAGCATGGGCAAGAAAGCCCGGGTCTCGGTGCGGGTCAATCCGGATATCGATGCCGGGACTCATCCCTATATTTCCACCGGCCTCAAGCAGAACAAATTCGGTATCCCCATCGAGCAGGCGCCCGCCATCTATCGCAAGGCGGCCGCCATGGCCAACATAGAGATCAAGGGGGTGGATTGCCATATCGGCTCCCAGCTCACTGAATTGACACCCTTTATGGAGGCGGCTGACAAGCTGCTGCGACTGATCGACGAACTGGCGGCAGAAGGCATCCAGATCCATCACCTGGACGTGGGCGGTGGGCTCGGGGTCAACTATGGCGCCGAGCAGCCACCGCACCCCACCGAATATGCCGAGGCGCTCAAGCAGAAGCTGGCGGGCCGGGATCTGACCCTGCTGTTCGAACCGGGCCGCGCCATCGTCGCCAACGCCGGTGTGCTGCTGACCCGGGTGGAGTACCTGAAGCCGGGCGAGACCCGCAACTTCGCGCTGATCGACGCCGGTATGAACGATCTGCTACGTCCCTCCCTCTACGGCGCCTGGATGAACATCATAGAGGTGGACAGCCGCGCGGCCCATGAGCCAGCGCTGTACGACGTGGTCGGCCCTGTGTGCGAGACGGGTGATTTTCTCGGCAAGGAGCGCTCCCTCGCTATCGCTGAGGGGTCCCTGCTGGCAGTGCGTTCGGCCGGTGCCTATGGCTTTACCATGTCATCCAACTACAACACCCGTCCGCGCGCGGCCGAGGTGCTGGTGGATGGCACGCAATCCTTCCTCATCAGAGAGCGCGAGCAGTTGGCCGATCTCTGGCGCGGCGAGCATCTACTGCCCTGATAGCAGGGAAACGCACGATTGAGCGTGATAAGTTGACCGATCGCTGGTGCAGTGAGCATTTACTGCCTAAAGGGTACAGGAACGCACGATGTTGATAGATTTTTCCAAGATGCACGGGCTGGGCAATGACTTCATGGTGGTGGATGGCGTCACCCAGAAGGTGTTTTTCAGCAATGACGTCATCAAGAAATTGGCGGATCGCCACTTCGGGATCGGCTTCGACCAGCTGCTGCTGGTGGAGCCGCCCTATGATCCTGAACTCGACTTTCACTACCGTATCTTCAATGCCGATGGCAGCGAGGTGGAGCAGTGCGGCAATGGTGCCCGTTGTTTCGCCCGCTTCGTGCGTCTCAAGGGGCTGATCAACCGGGATCGCATCGCGGTCAGCACGGCCCGAGGTCGCATTACCCTGCAGCTGGAAGGGGAGAATCAGGTCACGGTCAACATGGGTGTCCCCCAGTTTGAACCGGGCAAGATCCCGTTTCGGGCCCAGAAGGCGGAAAAAACCTATCTGTTGCGTGCGCAAGAGCATACTGTGATGTGTGGTGTTGTCTCCATGGGCAACCCTCACTGCGTCATCGAAGTGCCTTCGGTGGCCGACGCGCCGGTAGAGACACTGGGTGCCATCATGGAGCGGCACGAGCGTTTCCCTGAGCGGGTCAACGTCGGCTTCATGGAGATGGTCAACGCCACCGAGATCAAGCTGCGGGTGTTCGAGCGCGGAGTGGGCGAGACGCTTGCCTGTGGAACCGGCGCCTGTGCGGCGGCGGTGATCGGCATAAGTCAGGGCAAGCTCAAGGAACGGGTCACCGTCAGTTTGCCGGGTGGCAAGCTGACCATCGCCTGGAAGGGGCCGGGTCAGCCGGTCTATATGACGGGCCCGGCCGAGCATGTATTCGACGGCCAGATAGAGTTGTAGGCATGGGGCGGGGATGGCTCCGCTCTGCCAAGCGCTAATGTCGGGGCCTTGTGCCCCTTTTTCAGATGGACCAACCAAGTTATGAGCGAACTCAAACGGCAGGAATCACTGGTGGAGGAAGCCACAGTGCTGGAGTACCTGGCCCGTTATCCCGAGTTTTTCCAGCGCCACGCGGCCATGCTGGATCGGATCCGCATTCCTCACGAGCGCAAAGGTTCGGTCTCGCTGGTTGAGCGCCAGATGGACCGACAGCGCGAGCGCATCGAGCAGCTGGAGCAGGAGATCACCGAGCTGATGGGGATCGCCAGCGAGAACGAACGGATCTTCCGGGTGTACGCCGACCTCTACGGCGAGCTCTACGGCTGCCAGACCCTGTTCGAGGTGAGTGCCGTGATGGGCAAGGCGTTTGTGCAGCGACTGCGACTGACTGGCCTGCGGCTCTGGCTCAGCCCGAAAAAATTCCAGTTGAGCGGCCCCGAGCAGCGCTTCATGGCGGAGGGCAAGCAGCTCGATCAGCTGCTGGGTCAACGGCTGCCGGGGCAGGATTACTTCTTCGGTCGCCTCAACCAGAGCGAGAAGCAGGCGCTGTTTGGCCACGATGTGCTGGTCAACTCCGTCGCCCTGATGCGGCTCGGCGATCTCGGCGTGCTGGCCTTTGCCAGCTCGGATCCCAGCCACTTCAGCCCCCACAATGACACCCTGTTGCTGGGTCAGCTGGGCCGCTTGTTGCAACTGCGCCTGCCCGAGCTGGTTCGTGGCTAAGGTACCATCTCCCGCCGCAGAGCCGCTGCCGGCCAGCCTGGCCGATGAGTTGGCTGCCTTCATCGAATACCTGAGGGTCGAGCGTCAGCTCAGCCCGCATACTCGCAGCAACTACCGATCTCACCTGGATCTCATGGCCGCCGAGCTGGTCAGGCTTGGCCTGAACGACTGGGCCCGGCTAGAGGCGAGTCAGGTGCGCAATCTGGTGACCCGGATGCACAAGGCCGGACTGGTGCCCAGCTCCCTCGCCACCAAGCTCTCCGCCTTGCGCAGTTTCTGTGATTGGCAGGTGCGCCAGGGACGGCTCACCGCCAACCCGGCCCGCGGCATAGTGACTCCCAAGCAGGGGCGACCGTTGCCGAAAAACCTCGATGTGGACGAGATGTACCAGTTGCTCAACATCACCGACGAGCAGGATCCGCTGGCGGTACGGGATCGGGCCATCATGGAGCTGATGTACTCTTCCGGCCTGCGCCTCGCGGAGCTGGTGGGGCTCAATCTGACGGACATCAAGCTCGATGATCGTCAGCTCAAGGTGACCGGTAAGGGCGCGCGGGAGCGGGTGCTGCCCATGGGGCGGATGGCGGTGGAGTGGTTGCACAAGTGGCTCAAGGTGCGCCCCCTGCTGGCAGGGGACGAGGCCGAGGCCTTGTTTGTCTCGCAGCGCAAGCGGCGACTGTCGGCCCGCTCGGTGCAGGAGCGGCTCGATGGCTGGGGCAACAAGCAGGCGCTCAATGCCCACATTCACCCTCACAAGCTGCGCCACAGCTTCGCCACCCACATGCTGGAGTCGTCCGGCGATCTGCGGGCCGTGCAGGAGCTGTTGGGGCACGTGGATCTCTCCACCACCCAGATCTATACCCATCTCGACTTTCAGCATTTGGCCAAGGTGTACGACAACGCCCATCCCAGAGCAAAGCGGGATCCTGCCACGCCGGAAGATGAATAACGGGGTCTGGTTACCCCGCCGTGAAGGAGCATGAATGCATTTTTATCGCCGCTGGCAGCCGGTGGCCGCCATATCGTTCGACCTCGATGACACCCTCTACGACAACGGCCCCGCCATTGAACGGGCCGAGCAGTGGATGCTGGCCCATTTGCGCAGCGAATATCTGGCGACCGCCATGCTGGACAAGCCGCGCTGGCTGGCACTCAAGCGCGCCATGCTGCTTGCCCATCCCGAGTTGCGCCAGGATGTCAGTCTGGCGCGTCAGCGCACCATTCATGAGGCCATGGTGCAGGGTGGGATGGCCGCCGCCACCGCCAGCCGGGAGGCCGGGCAGGTATTCGCCGCCTTTCTCGCCGAGCGCTCCAAGATAGCGGTGAGCACCGCGACCCACGACTTGCTGGCGCGATTGGCCGGGCGCTATCCGCTGGTGGCGATCACCAACGGCAACCTGGACCTGGTGCAAGCGGGGCTGGGGGATTACTTCACCCTGGTCTGCAAAGCGGGCGCGGGCACCAGAATGAAACCGGCATCGGACATGTTTGTGCAGGCGCAGAGGGCCCTCAGGCTGGCACCCGGCCAGATCCTGCATGTGGGGGATCACCCGGAGACGGATGTGCTGGGTGCCCGCTTGCACGGTTTTCGGGCTGCTTGGCTCAACGATCGCCAGCAGCCCGGGCTGGGGTTGCAACTGCTGCCGGATGTGGAGCTCAATGCACTCGGCGAGCTGGCCGAGTTGCTGCTCTGACGGCGATGGCTGATCGCTCTTCACGGCCGTTATTTGCGGCAGATCAGCCCGCGCAGATCGTAAGGGTCGCCCTGATTGACCCGGCAGTAGCTGATGCCGAGGGGCAGCGCCTGCTGCAGGGTGAGGGCGGTATCCTGATAGTGGCAGACCAGATAGAGGGGGCGCAGGTTGTTGCCGAGCAGGCTCCAGTAGTGGAGCTCGTCGTTGTCACCATTGTCCGGTTTGAGCTGAACCTGTTCACCATCAAACAGCGCCAGGTTTGCCAGCAGGTGGCTCAGTACCTGACTCGGTTTTCCTTCCTGATCCCGGCTAAGCCCCTGCCAGCCCTCTGGTGTGGTCAACAGTTGCTGGCGGGTCTCGATTCCGGGTGGGCAGTCAAATTGCAGGGTGGCACTCAGGGCCAGTGCGGTCAGCAGCATGGAGTCGCTCTCTTGTCTAAAGTTCAGGCCTCATGCTACGTCATCGGCCGCCAAACAGCGCCTTCAGTTTATCCAGCAGATCTCGCGGCGGTGCTACCTGCCTCAGGGATTCCGCCTCCCGTGCCAGCAGGGCTTGCTGCTCCTGCTGTCTGGCACTCAGCACCAGGCCGGCCAGCAGGCTGGAGATCTCCACCAGCCAGTGGTGGGGCAGGGGCAGGCGAAACCAGCCGCCCTCGAACTGGATCAACAGGATAGAGCCAATGCTCAGCATGACAAAGCTGAGCTCGGAGACCAGTTCCCTCCGCCGGCCAGGGGAGCGCCAAACATGGGTCACGAGTAAAAGCAGGGTCCAGAACGGGTGCTCACCAATCCACAGCAGGGTAGGTAGCGCAATGAGGTGATCACTCAACATAACAGCCCCTTATCATTGGTTATTTCCAGCATAGTTGCTTTCAAACCGGTAAATGGATGCGGGGTGAGGGCAATTTATTTATGCTTGGCGCCCATGTGACAAGGGAGTGGCGAGTGTGCGCAAGTTGAACAAGATGGTCTGGATCGCGGGAGCCTGGTTGCTGGTGGGCTGCGATCAGCTGGCCGACAAGTATCGGGTCGAGTTTCGCGATGGCTCCTGGCGCGAGATCGCCATTACCCCCTTCTCCGACGAGGCCCGCTGGCGCGAGGGCTGTGCCACCGGTGAGGTGCTGACCGACATGACGCTGCCGCTCAAGCGGGGCAAAACGATCAATGGCCGCGAGCAGCTGCTCATAGGGGGCGAGCTGTTCGAGCTGGATGACAATGCTCTCTATCGCAGCAACGGCATGGTGTTCGGCCACACGCCGGATCACATCCAGCGTGGGCTCAAGGGAATGGAGATATGCCGCACCCTGCGCCCCGAGCGGGGTGGGTTGCCCAAGCTCAAGGCGCGAGGGTTTGGTGACTAGTCAGCTATTGCTGGCGTGGGCCCTGCAGGCCTCGCCGAAGGCCTCGAAAATCTTGATGGAGTGGGGATTCTCACTCGCCTTCCACTCCGGGTGCCACTGCACCGCCAGCAGGAAGGAGGCGAGGGTGGGGGCATGGAGCGCCTCGATCAACCCATCCTCGGCGTGGGCCAGCGGCTCAAGCCCCTTGGCCAGCGTCTTGATCCCCTGCCCATGCAGTGAATTGACCGGGATCGACGGCTGCCCCATCAGTGCGGCAAACCAGCTGCCGGGTACCAGCTTGACCTGATGACTCTCTCCGTACTGCTCGTCGACCGGATCGTCCGAATCTTCCCTGTGATCGTCATAACCCGGCTCCTTGTAGACCTGCTGATGAATGTCGCCGCCAAGGGCCACGTTGATCTCTTGCATGCCGCGGCAGATCCCCAGGACCGGCAGGCCGCGATCGAGGGCCGCGCGCACCAGCGGGATGTCGAACAGATCCCTGTCTCTGTCCTGCTGTTTCTCCGGGGTCAGGTTCTCCTGGCCGTAGAGGGCGGGATCTATGTTGGAACCGGCACCACTCAGATAGACGCCATTCGCCAGATCCAGATACTGTGCCAGATCCTCTGTGCCACAGCAGGTCGGCACCAGCAGCGGCACGCAGCCGCTGATCTCCACCAGCGGCAATATGTATTTGTGGGTCATCACCTGATAGGGATGACCATTGCGAGGCTGGGTGCCCATGGTCATGAGTACGACGGGTTTACGCGGGGTGGGGGGGTTGCGAGCTGTCATGATTCACCTTGCTATCCTTTGCGGTCCTGCGCCTTGGGAAGGCCCTTGCTGCCGCTGAAAGGGCAAGGGCATGCCTCAAGGCATGGTCATGGGATCAGGGTCATGCCGCAGTACCAGAATCGTCGGTCAGCCTGGGCAATGACAGCCTGGATCCTGATCCCAGTCTGCCAAGGCCGTTCAATATGTCAAACGAAATGATGCTGAAATGTTAACTAATGTAATCAAGGAACTGCCTTGAGTCCCTTTTTAAGGGGGCTGTGGGGCATGTTGGCGAGATGAGGGAGATGGATGTGGTGGATATATTAAACATCCGGCCGGGGTAGCCGGATAGCAAAAGGGGCCTGGGTGGAGGCCCCTTTTGTGGGTCAGGCGTTCAGCACGAACCGTTCAATCAGCTGGGCGACCCCATCTTCATCGTTGCGCGCCGTGGTGTGTTGGGCCAGCGCCTTGATCTCGTCGGTGGCGTTGCCCATGGCCACTCCCAGCCCGGCGTATTCGATCATGTGGTGATCGTTGCCCGCATCCCCCACGGCTATCACCTGGGTGGCGTCCAGCCCCAGATGCTCGGCCAGGGCGGCGACGCCTGTGCCCTTGTTGCTCTGCTTGTGCATGAACTCGAGGAAGTAGGGGGCACTGCGTACCACTGTGTAGCGCTCATGCAGCTCGGCGGGCAGGCGTTCGATGGTGCGGGAGAGCTGGGGCGGCTCGTCGATCATCATCACCTTCATGATCTGCTCGTCGGCGGGCAGGGTGGCGAAATCGATCAGATTGATGGGCATGCCGATGAGGCGGGATTCGTGCTCGGTATAGGTGCTGACCCTGGGGCTGATGAGGCCCCGGGTGACAGAGAAGCCGTGTACGTTAACCTCCAGCTCGTTTGCCAGCTTGGCGATGGCACTGGCGTCGCTGCCGGTCAGCAGCTGGCTGCGGATGATGCGCTGATCGGCCACCTGTTGCACCAGGGCGCCATTGTAGCAGATGACGTAGTCGTCCTGGCCCGTGAGGCCAAGCTCGACCAGGTAACGGCTCATCCCTTCCAGCGGGCGACCTGAGGCCAGCACCACAGTCACGCCCCTGGCGCGGGCGGCCTGGATGGCGGCGTGGGTGCGGGGTGAAATTTGGCCCTGGGAGTCCAACAGGGTGCCATCCATATCCAATGCGATCAGCTTGTACATCTCTCACTACCTGAAGTCTGGCTGGCCCGCCCTATGGGGCCAATGGAAGGCCGAGTGTAGCGAAATTCGCAGCCAGGATCACGGGTTGGCGGCGAGAGGCTGGGCCAGCAGGGGGAATGTTGCCAGGGGGAAGGCGAGCCGCAGGGCCAGCTGCTGTCACTTGTGGGGTTCGTAGGGGGTCAGCTGCAACTGATCTTCGCGGATGGCGAAGTGGATGGGGCCGTGTTCTATGTCGACTCTGTAGTGGTGGTGGGCCATCTCCACCTCGACCCCGGGGAAGGCGCGTTGGGTGGCTATGATGTCCATCTCAGCCATCAGTTTCTGCAGCTCTTCCTGCGCGGCCTCCAGCTGTTCATCCAGCAGCTTGCTCTCGTCGATATGGCGGGTGCGGATCAATTTGATCTTCTGCAGGGTCTGGGGGTTGCGCTTGTCCCCTGGCAGCTGTAACAGCTTGAGCAGCAGATCCTGCAGCTTGTCCAGTTGCTCCCGGCACTCCTGCTTGCGCTGGCGCAGGGCCTGTTCCTGCTCCTTGTGGGTGAAGTAGCCGCCGAGGATCTGCAACCGGGTCTGGTTGTAGGCCGAGGCGCCCAGGATGGGGGCCATGATGAGGCGATTGGCAATGCTGATGCCCCCCAGCAGGTGGCCCTTGCGCATGCCGCTGTCGCCCACCTTGATGTCTTGCCCGCTGCGGCTGTAAGAGTGGCTGAGCTGGTTCTGGATCTGGATGTCGCCCCCGGCCTCCAGCTTGGCGTACTGGGCATAGCTGGCGTGGATCTCGCCCTGGGCATTGAGGTGGCAGAGGTATTCGTCACTCTGCTTGCTCTTGCGGCCTATGATGCCGTTGCGCACCGTGATGGTGCCGCTCGATTCTATGTAGCCCCCCTCGACGAAGCCGCCGATCACCACGTCGCCACTGGTCTTTATCTTCATGCCGGGGGTGACATCCCCCGCCACTATCAGGGCACCTTCGAAGATGACGTGGCCGTGGCGGATGTCGACCTGCTTGACGCTCAGCACGTCATCCACCTTCATGCCGTTCTTCTCCTGGCGGGGCAGGCCTGGGCGGCTGGCCAGCAGCAGATCCGCATTATCCGGCGAGATGAAGGTGCCCTCACCGGCCACCATGGGGCTGTCCTTGCCATGCTTGGCGGGCAGCTCCTGGTTGGTGACGGTAAAGCCGGGCACGCCCTGAGTGGCGGGGTGACGGCGCATCAGCTGGGCGCCGGCCTTGACGGTGATCAGGGTGCCGAGGTCGCGCATGTCGACCCGGCCATGATCCAGCTCCCGGGGCTTGAGGATCCGCTCGGCCGGCGTCTCCACCAGCCGCTCGAATCGGGTGTCCTGGCCGTTGACGGCGGCCTTGCCCAGCGCCACCGGCAGCTTGAGCAGGGTGCCCGGTGTCGCCTCCTTGGCGGCCAGAATGGCGGCGGCGATGAGAGGCGCCTGTACTCCCCGGCTGATCTCGCTGGCCTGCACCGCCTGCTCCAGATCTTCAGTGGTGAGATACTTGCCACCCCAGTCGGCGGTGATCTGGGCGATGGCGCTCATCCGGTCTTTCTCCACCACCAGGGTGACACGGGCATCGTGGCGCTGGGCGACGGGGACCGGATTGTCGGGCAGGGGGGTGTCCGGGTTGCTTAACAGGGTGTTGAGCAAGCTGATGGCCTGCTTGATCCCTTCCGTCAGCGGCTGGTAGCGGCGACAGTTGGAAGCCAGCAACAGCGTCTGGATATCGCTCTCCGAAACGGGGGTGGTCAGCCCGGGTATGATGCGCAGGCAGGCGTACTCCATATCGGCTGATAACAGTAACCACTCTTTGCTTAACACCCGGTTTCCTTCTCTCGTTTTTACCCATATCGAGATAGCCTTTGATTTCTATTTAATCGACTTTTTGTTAAAAATGCGAGTCATCAATATGGCGCTGGTCTGCAGTATTCGGGCATTTCTCCTTTTTGGTCAACGAGCTAGGCACAAATGGGTGAGCCTGGACGAGGAAATCAAGGATGACAGCGGGTATGCTGACGGCACGGGAAGCCCGCAGGTCGCCCGGGGGCGGTGTGTACCGGAAGAGTCTGGCTTGAGGCGTTGGCCGGTATCCGATCTTTGCGGGTACCGGCGCTGGATGCCTAGCGGCCGCGCTGCGCCGTTCTGGCCAAGGTGAGGTAGTCGCCGAGCACTGGCAAGCCTTGCAGGTGGCGGCGCAGCATGTCGAGGGCGGCGAAGGCGAGGATCTTGCGCCGGCTCTCGGGATCCGGGTGGCTGGCCTTCAGTGTCTGGCCGATCTGTTGCCCGCCGGCGCAGAGCAGCAGCGGCACGCCCTCCGTCCCCTCCCATCCTATGGTCAGGCTCAGCCCCTCACCTCTTGCCTCCAACTGCGCCAGCTCGCTGGCGACGTTGCCGCGAAAGCCGGCCTCAAGCCGGGGATACTCGTGGCAGAGGGCGAGCAGCGCACCCCGGCTTTCCCCCTCCAGCAGGGTCAGCGGCCTCTCCCCCAGCAGGGCCAGGATCTGCCGCGCAGGCTCTTCATCTCCCCGTCCCACCAGCCAGGGCTGGATCGCCGCGAGCAGTCGCGCCTCGGCGTCATCCATGTCGGCGGCGCTGGCACTGTGGCCGATGAGTTTCAGCTCGATCAGCGGCATGGAGGAGCGGTAGCCCAGCTCTATGCCGGTTGGCCAGGGGGCTGCATCCAGCATGTCGGAGAGCGCCGATTCCGAGATACCAAAGCTGTAGAAGCGGCGTAGTTCGGTATCGGTCTGCGCGCCAGCCAGCTGCTTGAGGCGCGGCAGGATCTGCTCGCGCACCATCTGCTTGAACTCGAACGGCACTCCCGGGGTGAAGAAGAGCTGGCTCTGACCACTGTGCACGACAAAGCCGCAGGCGGTGCCGACCGGATTGTCGAGGATCTCGCACTCCTGTGGCAACCAGGCCTGCTTGGCGTTGCTTTGCGCCATGGGGCGGCCCCGACTGGCGTAGCGTGCCGCTATGGTGGCCAGCCACTCAGGGTACAGCGTTAGCGGTTGCTCGAAAGCTTCGGCGGCGGCCTGCGCGGTGAGATCATCGGCAGTGGGGCCGAGCCCGCCGCACACCAGCACCACGTCGGCGCGGCTGGCACTCTCCTGCAGCACGGTTTTCAGATCGGTGAGGTTGTCTCCCACAGTGGCACGGCGGCGCACCTGCCAGCCTTGCTCCAGCAGCAGGGCGCTGAGCCAGGCGGCATTGGTATCCACCACCAGACCCGTCACTATCTCGTCTCCGGTGCTGATGATCTCGATACGCATGGGGGCTCCTTGAAATGGGGAAGTAAACTGGGACGGCCATGCACCATGGCCGGGACAATCAGGGCTTGGTGTGTTCGAAGTAGTAGCTGATCCGGGTACGCGGATTGAGGTATTCGAACACCGCCGGCGGCAGTCGTTTGGGGTGGATCACCTTGGCGATCGACAGCTCGGCCTGTTGCAGATCTATGATGGCCGCCTCCTGGCGCGGGATACGGGGATCATACACCAGCACGGAGGGGTAGAGCAGGCGGGAGGCATTCACCGACATCACCAGCCCCACCTGACCATTGGAGAGCTGCACCACGCTGCCGGGTGGGTATATGCCCATCAGCCGGATCAGCATGCTGAGGTATTCCGGGTTGAACTGGGCCTTGCGCTGCTTGTAGAGGCCGCTAAGGGCCGAGTAGGGCACCTTGGCCTGCATGTGGCAGAGGTTGTCGTACTCGTTGATCAGCGACACCATCTGGGTGAGCGGATCGAGCTGCCCCTTTTTGAGCCCCTCAGGCCCGCTGCCATCGAGATATTCGTGGTGATGGAGCACGATGCCTTTGGCCTCGGCGGGGAAATCTTTGACCAGATTGAGCAGGTCGATGCCATAGCGCGGGTGCTGGGCTATCAGGTTCTGCTCCGGCTTGGTCAGCGGCTCCGTCTTGCGCAGGATCTGGCTCGGGATCTTCAGCTTGCCTATGTCGTGGAACAGGGCGCCCATGCCGACCTGGCGGATCTGGTCAGCCGACATGTTGCACTCCTTGGCCAGCAGCATGCTGAGCACGCTGACGTTGAGGGAGTGGAAGTAGAGGTTGTTGCCATCCTCGCTGTCGGAGACCAGGTGCAGCACCATCTCATCCACCGACAGCAGCTGTTCCGTCATGGCGTTGATCAGCTCCTGTGCCTCGCCGATGGCGTTGAGGGGGCGGGACTGGAGCTTGCTCATGACGCTGCGCACCTGTGCCAGGGATTGCTGGAACTGCTTCTCGCACAGCTGCAGATCGCGGCGATACTGCTGTAACTGCTCGATGCGGCGTGTCTTCTCCAGCTGCATCTCGGCCTGGCGCTGGGAGGTGTCGGGCGCCTCCACCGGTTGGCTCTGGATCTGGTCCAGCGGTTTGGGCGGGACGTCGCTCTTGTCGGGGATGATGGTGACGAGTTTTAGACCGAGCCGGCGGATCAGCTCGATCTCCTCTTCATTCTTGAGCTTGAAGCTGGAAAACAGGAAAGGGTGTTCGCGCCAACCCAGTGGCAGAGAGACGAAATTGCCGACTTGCAGTCGGTCTACGGAAATCTTGATACCTGTCATTGTCTTGGCTGCGAGAGACACATGTGAGCCGTATGCTAGTCAAAGGCGGAGGTGAATACAAAAGGTATCTGATGACAGGGTAAGCGCTTTATTATAGGCTTCTAGATGTCCAGACATATTTACCGATGCAGTACAGGGAGTAAGCATGCCGATCAAGATCCCGGATCAGTTACCCGCCGCCGAAGTGCTGGGGCAGGAGAACATCTTCGTGATGACGGAATCCCGGGCCGTCACCCAGAACATACGCCCGTTGCGGGTGTTGATCCTCAACCTGATGCCCAAGAAGATTGAAACCGAGATCCAGCTGATGCGGATGCTCTCCAACTCGCCGTTGCAGGTGGACGTGGATCTGCTGCGTATCGACGATCGGGAGTCGAAGAACACGCCCCAGGCGCACCTCGAGAACTTCTATCACGACTTCGAACAGGTACGGGGCAACAACTACGACGGCATGATCATCACGGGAGCGCCACTCGGGCTGGTGGAGTTCGAGGAGGTGGTCTACTGGCCGCGCATCGTCGAGATCATCGAGTGGTCCCATCAGCATGTGACCTCGACCCTGTTCCTCTGCTGGGCGGTACAGGCGGCGCTGAAAGCCTTGTATGGCATGGAAAAACAGACCCACGGCGAGAAGCTCTCCGGCGTCTACCGCCATCACAGGCTCGATGAGCACGAGCCGCTGCTGCGCGGCTTCGATGACGAGTTCGTGGCGCCCCACTCCCGCTATGCCGCGTTCGACGGGGATCTTATCCGCGCCCACACCGACCTGCAGATCTTTGCCGAGTCCGAAGAGGCGGGGGTCTATCTGGCGGCGACCAAGGATTGTCGCCAGGTGTTCGTCACCGGTCACCCTGAATACGATGCCCTGACCCTGGATGGGGAGTACCAGCGGGATCTGGCGGCCGGGCTCGAGCCCGTCATCCCGGTCAACTATTATCCGGCCAACGATCCCGACCAGACCCCGCGCGCCAGCTGGCGCAGCCACGGCCACCTGCTGTTCTCCAACTGGCTCAACTACTACGTCTATCAGCTCACCAGCTATCGGGTGGAAGACATAGGCAAGGTGTTTACCTACCAGCAGCCCAAGTAAGGATCAGCGTGGTGGGGCTCAGTCGGCCTGCTCCCGTCGTGCGGTCAGGGCGTCGAGCCACTGGCGATGCACCGCCAGGGTGAAGGCCTTGGGCCTGAGGGCCCGGATGGCGGCCATGGCCTCCTGCTGTGGCTGGCCGAGGGAGACAAGCAATGCGGCGGCGATCAGACCGGTGCGGCCGCTGCCCCCCTTGCAGTGGATGACCAGGTTTTTGCCTTCGAACAGCAGCCCGGTCAGTTGCGGCAGGGCCTGTTGCCAGGCCTGTTCGAAGGTGGCATCGGGGGCCTGATCGTCTTCGATAGGCAGGTGGAACCAGCGCATGCCGCTCGCCTCGACCAGCGGGCCAAGTTGGCTCAGTGCGAGTCGGGCCAGTTCGGCCTCTGTCATCAGGGTCAGGACGCCATGGGCACCCGCCAGCCTGAGCTGATCCAGCGTCAGTGGCAGCGCCACCTGCTGGGTGCCGGGGCAGGGGGTCAGCAGTAGCTGGCCATCGACGCGGGGCACTTCCTGGCTCCAGAAAGGGTGAGACGGGAGCATAAAGGTCCTTATGAGGCCAGCAAGGGCGAGGCGAGCCGGCATGGCCGGTTTCTGAGTGCGCCAAAGCATAGGGCGCGCGGCCCCGATGTCAATCTGCGTTGTGTTCGGCCCGGTTTACGGGCAGAGTCTAAAAAATTGATCGGTGCAAGGAGTTAAGATGAGAAACCTGGATCAACTGGATTTGGATATCCTGGCCCATCTGTTTCGCGATGCGGGCATGACCAACAAAGATCTGGCCGCGCTGGTCGGCGTGGCGCCGTCCACCTGCCTGGAGCGGGTGCGCAAGCTGCAACAGGATGGGGTGCTCAAGGGGGCGCATTGCGAAGTGGATCATCAGGCGCTCGGTGGCCATATCCAGGCCATGGTCTCCCTGCAGCTGGCCCGACACAGCCGCCAGATCATCGATGCCTTCCGCGACGCCATACTGGCGCTGCCCGAGGTGATCAGCCTGTTTCACATGGGAGGCAAGGATGATTTTCTGGTGCATCTGTGTGTCTCCGACACCGAGCACCTGCGCAACTTCGTGTTCGATCACTTCACCTCCCGGGAGGAAGTGGTGCACCTCGAGACCTCGCTGGTGTTCGAACACAGGTTCAGTCGTTCGCTGCCCTGTTTTCTCAACACCTGATCCTGTGTTGCACCCCACATAAAACCCGCCAATTGGCGGGTTTTATGTGGTTGCGGTGGCGGGTTCAGTGCCGCGCAGTCTGGTTGAGTCCTTTCTGATAAGCCAGGCTGCCCCACAGCGCCAGCCCGAGCGCGGCACGATTCATGATTTTCATGTGAGGGAGTGCAGGGCTCCAAGACAGCATAAACGGCTGGAGAAACTGTGATCCCTTTTGCAAAGCAACGTAGGAAGCTTATTTATAATGGCGCCGGATTTTATCAATCGGAGCCGAAGGGATGCCGGTCTTTATCGATGTGGAATATTTGCAGGGATGGCGCCTGTTTGTGGTGCTCTCCGACGGCACCACGGGGGCGTTGGATCTGACCCCCTGGCGCGCGCAGCCCCTGTTTGCAGCGCTGGATTCGGAGCAGCGTTGTGCCCGGGTCTTCATCAATCGTCACCACCAGCTGGAGTGGCCTGCCGGCTGCACCCTGTCGGCCCATGATGTTTATCACCTGATCAGACCCATCAATGAGTGGGAGGCCTTCAGCTAAGCCCCTGTTTTTGTGAGCCATCCCCAGATTCCTTCAACTGGAATGTTTGTGTGTTTGCCTTCTCTACCCAATTTGGGTAAAACCTGCGCAACATTTTGCCAACCCCTCTCTTAGCTTTGCCCGTCAAGGCTTGCCGCTTCCCGCCGCAGGCCTTTTTTACGGCCGGATGGCAAACCTTTCCCCAGATGAAAGGTTTGCCGGGAGGGATGAAAAACACAAAATAAACAAAAAAATAAGGAAGAAACATGGCTTGTCATATGCGCACCCCACTTGCCCTGCTGGTGGGCGGTCTCGCCTGTCACGGCGCCGCCGGTCAGGAGCGGGTCCAGCAGCTGGAGCCCATGGTGGTGGTCGCCAGCCGCCCCGCCAGCACCCTGGAAGTGACTCTGGATCCCAAGGCCCCGGGCTCTCCCATGCCTGCCGCCGACGGTGCCGGTTATCTGAAGAATGTCACCGGCATGAGCATGGTGCGCAAGGGGGGGCTGGGGGGCGATCCTGTGTTGCGGGGGATGGGGATGTCCCGCCTCAATGTGCAGATGGATGGTGGCATGCTGGCCGGTGGCTGCGGAGGCCGCATGGACCCGCCCACCGCCTATGTGTTTCCCCAATCCTTCGACCGGATCCGGGTGCTGAAGGGGCCGCAATCTCTCGAGCAGGGCGCGACCCTGGCGGGCACTGTGCTGTTCGAACGCGACCGGCCCGAGTTCACGGCCCCCGGCGTCAAGGCGGAGGCCTCGGCGCTCTATGGCAGCTTCGGGCGTGACGACCAGATGCTGGATGCCACTGTCGGTTCCCCCGAGGGTTATCTGCGCGGTCAGTTCACCCACTCCGACAGCGATGACTATCGAGATGGCCATGGCGACAGGGTGCGCTCTTTCTATCGCCGGGAGAATGGCACCGCCCAGCTTGGCTGGACGCCGGGGGAGCACAGCTGGCTCGAACTCACCGCCGAGCGCAGCAATGCCCGCGCCGCCTATGCGGATCGCACCATGGACGGCCCCATGTTCGATCGGGAGTCCTTCGGCCTCAAGCTCAGGCAGGATCAGATCAGCAGCCATTGGCAGCGCAGCGAGCTGACCCTGTGGGACAACGACATAGACCACATCATGGACAACTTCAGTCTGCGGCAAAGCAGCGGTATGAAGATGCTCTCCAACCCGAATCGGCGCAACACCGGCGGCCGCTGGGCTAACGACATCGCCCTGCCGGCCGACTGGCTGCTGACCGCCGGGCTGGATGCCAACCGGGATCAGCACAGGGCCCGCAGCGGGGTCGATTATGCCAGCCAGCCGCGCCAGCGTACCCTGCGTTTCGAACAGCAGGGGGGCTTTACCGAGCTGGGCCGCCAGCAGGGATCGCACAGTTACAAGGGGGGGTATCGGCAGGACAGGGTCGAGACCACCCGCTATGGCGCAGGGGATCAGACCCTCTACAGCGATACCCTGACTCTGGGCAGCGGCTTTGGCCGCTACGAATATCAGTGGTCGCCAGCCTGGTCCGGCTATCTGGCCTGGGGTCAGGCCAAGCGGGCGCCGGACTACTGGGAGCGCAGCAAGGACAGCGTCCCTTTCACCCTCAATCCCGAGCGTAGCCGCCAGTGGGATGCGGGGCTGGCTCTGCGCAGCAGCGAGCTGGACTTGACCCTCTCCCTGTTCAGCGCCGACATCAAGGATTACCTGCTCTATAACAACCAGTCGAACAAGGTGCGCAACATAGATGCCCAGACCCGGGGCGGTGAGCTGGAAGGGCGCTGGCAGTTTGCCGAGCAGTGGCGCCTCGATGGCGGCCTGGCGGTGGTCTACGGCGAAAACCACAGCGACCACCAGCCGCTGGCACAGATGCCGCCGCTCGATGGCAAGCTGGCGCTTGGCTGGCAACCGGCCGAGGCGTGGAACGTCACCCTGCTTGGCCGCGCTGTCGCCGCGCAGGGCAGGGTGGATGTGGGCGCTGGCACGGTCGCGGGTCAGGATCAGGGGGAGACCCCCGGCTTCTTCACCCTGAACCTGAGCGGTGCCTGGCAGTTTGCAGAGCGGTGGCAGCTGTCGGCCGGGGTGGACAACTTGTTCGACACCTTTTATTACGAGCACCTCTCCAAGTCGGTGCACGCCAGTCAGGCGGGGCTGGGCTATGAACAGGTCGGTCGCATTCCGGAGCCGGGTCGCGCCGTCTGGCTCTCCCTCAACTACCGTTTCGCCTCCGCTGGCGTGCTCTAGGCGAGTGAGCGTCGGCTGAGGCAGGTAACGTTTTCAGTCACGGACCGGTACTGGCGGGGCCGTTATCATGGCCCCGAAGTGGCGCCTTCTGTGCCGATATCACCCCAGCGGGAACATAACAATGAAACAAGGAACGTTGTGCTATGGCGGCCTGCTCGGGGCCGCCCTGTTACTGACGGCGTGCTGCAGTGGATCCCGCAGCGAGCCCCAGCCTCCCGTGGTCAATCCGCCGCTTGCCACCGCCAGCCGCGCCTGCCACGGCCATGATCAGCCCGCCTGCAACCTGCGCACCTATCAGGTGATGGTGGAATCCTTCGTCGATGGCGATAACGCCGCCAACTACGGCGTCGGTTACGGTCCCTCCCGGCACAATGGTGATCTGCAGGGGATCATCGACAGCCTGGATCACATCAAGAGTCTCAACGTCAATGCCATCTGGCTCACGCCGGTCTTCGACTCTTGCGCCGGTCAGGGCGGGGATGACAAACTGGATGCCACCGGCTACTTCGCCTGTGACTTCTTCACCGTGGATCCCAACTTTGGCAGCAATGCCCAGCTCAAACAGCTGGTGGATGCGGCGCACCAGCGCGGCCTCTATCTCTTCCTCGACGGGGTGTTTGGCCACGTCAACAAGGTGGGGGTGAGTAAGCCGTCGCCAGAGGGGCGCCTGCCTGCTCTCAAGAGCGGCGGTGCAGGTTATCCCGGTCAGCTGGTGGATTACAGCCAGCCCCAGAGCCTTGCCTACTTCAAGGAGGTTGCCCGTTACTGGGTCGAGCAGTATGGCATCGACGGTTGGCGCCTCGATCAGGCCTATCAGCTGGGGCTGGACGAGTGGCGCGCCATTCGCAGCGAAGTGGAGCAGGCCAGCGCAGCGCGCAAGGCAGCCGGTCAGCAGTGGGGCTCCCTCGGCTATATGGTGGGCGAGGTATGGAAGGGGGCCGACGAGATCCGTGCCCAGGCTTACGGCCCGAGCGACAATCCGGCGCTCGCCTCGGCGTTCGACTTCCCGCAGCGTTACAGCCTGGTGCAGGCACTGGCAGTGGAGGAGTCCGGCAAGGGGGGGGCAGGGCGCCAGCGTGCTCGACGCCAGCTGGAACAAGGTGGAGAACTACCCCGACCACGCCATGCCCAACCTGATGCTGGGTAACCACGATCTGGTGCGTTTCGGCGATCTGCTGGAGCGCGGCCGCTTCAAACCGGCCGAGTACTGGTTGCGTCACAAGGCGGCTTTCAGCTTCCTGGCGGCTCGCTCTGGCCCCATCACCTTCTATTACGGTGAGGAGTTTGGTGACGAGGTGCCGGGCTTTACCAAGCAGGTAAGCGGTGATTGCGCGGCGCAGGGGCTCTGTGACGATCACGTGGCCCGCAGCGATGGCAAGGTGCCCGGCGTTACCGGCTTCGTGCCCAGTGCCGAACAGGCTGAGCTGAAAGAGTGGCTCGCCAGGCTGCTGGCCCTGCGTGCCAAGCATCCCGCCCTCTATCAGGGGGAGCGGGTCAAGCTGGTGGTCGATGGCAGCGTCTATGGCGACATCAAGCAGACGGCGGGTGAGCAGATCGTCTACCTGCTCAACGTCTCCAGCACGCCCCAGAGCTATGCCCTGCCGGTCGGCAAATTACGCAGTGGCAGCACCCTGCTGGATCTGCAAAGTGGCGAGAGCCTGACCACAGGTGGCAGCAGCGTGACGGTGGACTTGCCGCCGCTGAGCGGCCGCTTCCTGCTGCTGCAATAAGATGGCTGACAGCAAAAGGGCTCCTGCGGGAGCCCTTTTCATTGGCAAATCGAGGCGGGATCACTTCTCGATGCCGCTGCCCAGCTCCTTTTGAGGGGTGTTGGTGGCCGGGGGGTGACCATTGCCGTGGCGCCAGTTCTCCAGCCGGTTGTGCACGCCGCGGCGCAGGCTCTTGAAGCTGGTTTCGAGATAATCCACTCCCACCAGGATGGCCAGGGTGACACCGGTGAGCAGCACGGCCTGATGCAGCATCTGCATGCCGATGAGGGCGCCGAGGGCCGCCAGCATCCAGACGGTGGCGGCCGAGGTCACCCCCAGCACCTGACCATCCCGGGTCATCATGACGCCGGCGCCGAGAAAGCCGATGCCTGTGATGAGCTGACCCAGTACCCGCGCCTGATCGGCGCTTTCCGGGCTGACGGCGGCACCGATGGCGAGAAAGCAGTAAGTGCCGAGAATGATGAGCGAAGAAGTGCGGATCCCGACCGGCTTGCCGCGCAGTTGCCGCTCCACCCCCACGAGAGTGCCACACACCAGGCAGGCCAGGATGTTCTCCCAGCCAAGGGGCGCTATGTCCCACCAATCAGTTGTCATCATAATCACCTCTGCTGTCGATGCTTGTTATCCTGCCGCGCTCTGCCCCCTGTTTTCCAGCCGTTGCCGGAAGGCCCTGGCCAGGCGCTCGTAGAGGTCCTTTGCCTCCCTGTCCTCAATATCGCCACGTATCCAGGGATTGTCGATGATTTCCAGCAGCACGCAGTCGCGATCCTGCTGGCGCAGATCCACCCCGAACAGGCCATTGCCGAGCTGGTGCACGGCGCGGCGGGCGGTCTGCAGCACCCGCTCCGGCACCTCGGTGAGTGGCAGTGCTTCGATCCGGCTCATGTCGAGGGGATGCTTGCGGCGGCGAATGCGGTTGCCCGGCTCGGGCCGGTAGCGGCGACAGGCGAACAGCGGCGAGCCGTCGAGAAAGCCGATACGCCAATCAAATTCGGCGGGGATCCGGCTCTGCACCAGCAGCAGGGCGGAGCGGCCCAGCCCTTCATCCAGCAGGCGGGCGAGTTGCTGCTCGTCGCTGGCCATGGCGAGATCCCGCCCCTGGGCACCGTCGGGTACTTTGACCATCAGCGGCAAGCCGAGCCGCTGCACCAGCTCATCCACGTGGTGGCGGCCACGACGGGTCACCACCATGGTGGGCGGCATGGGCACGCCGCTGCGCACCATCAGCTCGTAGAGGTAGAGCTTGTTACTACAGGCGAGGATGGCACGGGAGCTGTCGATCACCGGCATCTTGAGCTGTTCGGCGCGGCGGGCAAATTCGAAGGTGTAGTGACCGACCGCGGTTTCGGCGCGTAACCAGAGGGCATCGTACTCCGGCAGCCGCTCGATGGCGGACGGCGCCAGCCTCTCGGCCTGGATCCCCTGGGCAGCGGCGGCTTGAATGAAGCGATCCAGTGCCAGGGTGTCACTGCTGGCGCGGCCATCATCGGGATCCACCAGGATGGCGAGCTGGTAGAGCGGGGCCGCGTGCTCCTCATCGCCGCCAGCACCAACCAGTGCCTGGGCGTGGTGCAGCATCAGCGTCTTCTCGCTCTGGCTCAACTCCAGCGGCGACAGACTCTGCTGCTGGCGCACCGACCAGCCGTGGCGGCCGCGTTTCAGGGTCAGCTCCTGCAGCGGCAGCTGGCTCAGGCCGTAATAGTAGCGGGCCAGCCCCGCCAGCTCGATCTGTTCGCTCTGGCCGAAGATGGCGCGCACCCGAATGCGATCATCGCTCTGCTGGGCCAGCCAGCCCTGTACCTTGCGCCACAGCTTGGCCGGCGGCTGCTGGGGTTGCAGCACGCTGATGGCCTGCAATCCCGGCAGGCAGTGGTGGCTACGGGCCTGTGCCAGCAGGGAGCAGTAGTAGCCCGCGCTCAGGTGCTCCAGATTGCGGCAGAGGTTGATGATGCGAGGGCGGCCGCCGGTAGTCGGCACGCCGTGTTGCAGATAGGTGCGGGCGGTCAGCAGATAATTGGCATGGCAAGGCCAGTCGCCCAGCTCTTCGACGATGACGTAGGTACTCATATTTTCGGCTCCACAGATCAGACTGCCTTGAATGGCAGGATCCCCAGTGGGCTTCGATGCACCGACAAGCACGACAATGGCGCGAGGGGAAACAAGAGGTTACAGTGCCTAATATTCTGCTTTGGTAACTTGTGATACAAGTCGCATTGTTGGTGCTGAAGATAAATAACCGAACAAGGACTCCCCGTGTTGACCGTACGAGCGGCCCGAACTGAT
This sequence comes from Aeromonas sp. 1HA1, assembly GCF_029237385.1. Lineage (NCBI taxonomy): Bacteria > Pseudomonadati > Pseudomonadota > Gammaproteobacteria > Aeromonadales > Aeromonadaceae > Aeromonas > Aeromonas sp. 1HA1. The sequence goes on along the minus strand of NZ_JAACGC010000001.1, from coordinate 2,583 downwards.
GATTTGGGCGCCATCGTTAAGCTGGAACGCTACTGTTTTCCCCCTGAAGTCGCCTTTGGCCGCAGTCGCTGGCACTATCTGCTGACCCACGCCAAGGGCCGCACCCTGCTGGTGTTAGATGAAAAGGATCAGCTGATGGGTTATCTCAGTCTGCTGGAGCACAGGGGCTGGGATCGACTGGTGATCCAGACCCTTGCCATCCGCTGGACCATTCGTCGCCAGGGCTGGGCCCGTCGCCTGCTGGAGCAGGTGATCAGGGAGGGGCGCGAGGCAGGCTGGGGGGCGATCCGCCTCGAGGTCGGCGATGCCAACGAAGAGGCGCAGGCCCTCTACCAGAGGCTGGGATTCAGACCCCAGCAAAGGTTGCCGGACTATTATGGCCGCGACCAGCATGCCCACCGGCTGGTGCTGCCGCTGGTGAGCGACGAGGTGCGCACCCTCAGGCGCCAGCGCCGCAGTGCCATGCATACACTGCCCGGCGTCGCCAAGTCCACGCCTTGAGCGGCAATGAATCCGGAGGATTGACATGAGCTGTGATGACTGTCTGGCCACCGCCATCAAGGCTAAGCTGGGGCGCTGCCCGGTATGCGCCGGCCAGACCCTGATCATCGGGCTGATCGGCTGGCTGGTGTGGTGGTGGTGCGGCGCCGACACTTCGGTCAATGCCCTCACCGGCCTGCTGTTTGCGCTGGGGGGAGGGGGCCTGCTCCTGCTCCATCTGCTAGCCTTCCTCTGGCACCAGGTCGGGGGGCGATGAGCGTCCCATCGCCCCCGTGTCGTCAGGCAGTCAACAGCTTGTAGCAGAGGGTCGCCATCATGGCCATGACGGTCACCATCAGGGCCTTCTTGATGATTTTGCCGTCGCTCTGGATGGCGTGGTTGCTACCCAGATGGTTGCCGATCAGGCTGGCGATGACCATGGGGATGCCGATCACGAAAGCCATCTGGCCGGCGATGCAGAACGCCACGAAGGCACCGATGTTCGAGGCGAAGTTGAATATCTTGGAGGTGGCGGAGGCCTTGAGCAGGTTGAGATTGTTCAGCAGGCACAGGGCGATGATGAAGAAGCTGCCGGTTCCGGGCCCGAAGAAGCCGTCATAGAAACCCACCACCAGACAGGTCAGGGAGACGGCCGGCGCCGACTTCTTGAGCGGGCGATCCTCGCCGCCGTCCTGCATCTTGCCCTTGAACAGGGTGGCGAGCAGCCCCAACGGCAGCATGCCCAAGATCACATAGGTGATCGTCTCGGTCGGCAGCCAGAGGATTGCCTTGGCGCCGATGTAGGCGCCAAGCAGGGCCGAGGCGATACCGGCCGGTACTATGGCCCAGACGATGGCGCTGCTCTTCATGAAATTTTTGATCGCGGCCACTGTGCCTATGGTGCTGACCAGCTTCTCTTGGCCCAGGGCCAGTTGGGGCGGCAATCCCGTCATGATGAAGGCGGGGATCAGGATCAGGCCCGCCCCACCGGCGATCGCGTCGATATAACCGGCGACGAAAGAGGCCAGGACCAGGATGCCCAGCCCGACGTAAAAATATTCGGCGATCAAACTACCTTCAATAAACATAGCGATTTCCTATCGTAATTAAGCCGTCTTGAGATGATGGCGACAGTCGGTGGAGATAAATAATGAGTTGTCCGGTTTTTGGTAGAGACCGAACATCCTTAATAACCAGCGATCGCGGCCGTTGAAATCCGGCACGAAACCATTTCTGGAATGCAGCGTTCTCTGGTTGTCGAAGGTCAGCACTTGCCCAGGCTCCCAGGGCAAGATCGCGAACGTTTTTTGACCAAGAAAAATAGGTTTGACCCTGCGATCCAGCTGTGATCTTATGCTCCTTTTTCAGGAGTGCCTTCATGTCTATTGATGCTGTTTTTGCTCAGTTTTTCGATAATATTCCCGACCCTCGCCAGCATGCCAAGATTTATTATCCTTTCTACGATGTCCTGTTTCTCACCGTCTGCGCAGTGATCGGTGGCGCAGACGGGTGGGAAGATATTGAAGATTTCGGTGAGGTTCATCTTCAGGGCAAGATCGCGAACGTTTTTTGACCAAGAAAAATAGGTTTGACCCTGCGATCCAGCTGTGATCTTATGCTCCTTTTTCAGGAGTGCCTTCATGTCTATTGATGCTGTTTTTGCTCAGTTTTTCGATAATATTCCCGACCCTCGCCAGCATGCCAAGATTTATTATCCTTTCTACGATGTCCTGTTTCTCACCGTCTGCGCAGTGATCGGTGGCGCAGACGGGTGGGAAGATATTGAAGATTTCGGTGAGGTTCATCTTCCTTGGTTTCAATCCAAGGGGCTGTTTAAAAATGGTATTCCTGTCCATGACACCATCGCCAGGATCATCTCCGGTATCAAACCAGAGCCGTTTCAGGCCGCGTTCGTACGTTGGACTCAAGCCATCAACCAGCACACCGAAGGCGCCTTGGTCGCTATCGATGGCAAAACCCTGCGCAGTTCCTATAACCGTGAAGATCGAACGTCGACCATTCACATGGTAAGCGCCTATGCCGCCGCTAATAAACTGGTGCTCGGACAGATAAAAACCGACGCCAAGTCCAATGAAATCACCG